>JAHJAP010000017.1 GCA_018813805.1 Patescibacteria group bacterium | reverse complement strand
TTAATTCATTTCCTTTTCTTTCGATAGCAGAAAACATCTTTTTTACAAATAATTCTAATTTTTTATTTCTATCTGTTATTTCCCACTCGTTGTCAGTAATCACCTCGCCTAAAACATCATTAGCTTTTATTTCTAAATTTTTAATAACTATATCATCCTTAGAACGTGGCATTAACTTTAGCCCAGATTGCGTTTTTACAACTATGCCTGAAATAGTATAAGTTTTTCCTTTTATTAAATCAATTGATTTAATATCTGTAGCTCGTTTAATATAAAGCATAATTTCATCATCACCATCATCAAAATAAATAGTTGAACCTTTTCTATCTGTTACTTCACCTGTAATAGAAACTAATTGTCCAATATATTCTTCATCAAATTTATCGCAAGTCAAAACCTGAGCTATTGGCGGTTTTTGATGCTCTAAAATTTTAATATTTGTTAAATCCTTAATTTTTAATCGTGGCTCTCCATTAACTTCAGTTAATTCACCAACAACTTCAATATAATCACCTATTTTAAGATTAGGAAAGTTTTTTTTATAATTATAAATTTGCAAACTAGGCGAACCAACAATGTAAAAATACTGCTCCCCTAAAATGCCTGGCAAAACAACTACCTTGCCTTTAATTTTTATTATATCACCAATTTTATGTTGACTAACTTTTGTTAAAGTTGTTTCAATAATATTATTTTTATTAACTTTTGTTTTTATTGTTTTATTCTCAATCTTAATATAATTTTTTGATGCATTTATTATATTTTTTTCTCCGGGCGTTAAAACATTAGTCCAAAACCACTTATTATTTTTATCACGAGCATAGGTCTTGCCAACAACAGCTGCTTTGTATTCAACAATATCAATTAATTCCCCAAAATCATTAAATAAACGCACTGCATCGTTTGTATTATTTAAAACTAAATTATTTTGCTGACGGTTAATTACTAAAAAATTATTATTATCCAACCATAAATCAGTTAAAAATTCATAAGGCAAACTGTTATCCTTATTATCATCCAATTGCCAATTAACTAAATTAATCGGAGCATTGCTTTGATTATATAATTCAATCCATTCTTCATTAATATCACTGTTAACAGGATTTGGTAAAAATTCATTAATAATAATCGGGGCTAATTGCGTTTGCTGATTATTTTTTAAATAACTATCAGTTGTTGTATCATTAATTCCAATAACTTTAATAATTTTTTCTTTTTTAACTTTACCTTGCCCATCGCTAACAGTTAAAGAAACTGTATAAGTGCCTGGTGATAAAAAAGTATGTTCTGATAAAGGCGAGTTTAATTTTATGCCATCGCCAAAATCCCAACTAAATTTTAAATTATCATTATCCTGATCAAAAGTATCTGAACTATCAAAAATAATTGGCTGACAAGCTATAATTTTATTAGGAAAATTAAAATTAACTTTAGGCAAATGATTAATTGTTTTAACAATATTAATAGCGCTAGGCGTAACTGTTTCACTCCAAATATATTCTTTTTGTTTGTTAGTAGTTGATAAAATTAAATTATAGCTTTGATTTTCTATAACATTTTTATATTTTACTATTTGAATCGGCTTACTAGCTAATGGTTGAAATAATTTTACTTCTCCTTGATCATTATACATAACTATTTTAGTCAATTGCCTAAAAAACGATAAATATTCCCCTGCTTTGATTATTGTGCTAGTAGAAATTTTTTCAAAATTATTTTTTTCATTATTTTCATTGCTCAAACTCCAACCAGTTAAATTTACTTCTCGCTTACTTGCATTATAAATTTCAATAAATTCCAATTTAGCATCATCGCCTGTTGGATTAGGAAATATTTCTGAAATAAAAATATCCTGACTATAATCAAAAAGCGCTCGCTGTTCTGGACTGATTTCTTTGTCTGAATCAGTTAATAAAGTAATAATATTATTTTTATTTTTAGTTGGCGTAGTTGTTAAAATAAAATCATTTTGATTATTAAAACTATTGTAGCAATCAAATTTTCTTGCAATGCTAAATGGGTCGCTAGCAGTAGGCGCATTGTTGCTTTTGTCTCCATCATTCAAGTCTCCATAAACTACTTGGTCGATTAAATTGCCAAATCCATCGCGAAGAATTATTAAATCACCATTATTATTTAAAATTCCAGTTGGTTTTTCTATTACTTTAAATTTAACTTCATTATTTATATCAAAAAATCCAGATAAATTCGTTTTGGTTTTGTTACTGTCTTCAATTGTCCAATTGCTTAAATCAATTTTTTGATTAGTTAAATTACATATTTCAATCCACTCAACATCATTGTCAGCTGGATCAACAACAAACTCATTAATCAATGCATCGCCTAATTTATAAATTAAAAAAGGAATGGTGCTGCTAGGACTTGATATGAATGGTACGTTTTTAATATCTATAACTGGTGTTTCTGGTAATAAAGGTGGAGGTGACAAAACAACAACGCTATTAATTGCCCGAGGCGTGCCATTAATGTTTAGACTAGTTTGCCAATTGTTATTGTCTTTGCGCTCCATGGTTTTTTTCTCTGTATTATTCCCTGCTAACCAAGCATTATTCGCGTCAACAAAGTCTATTAAATTTTTATCTTTATCTCTTAAGCCTAAAGTTTCGCCATCATTACCTAAAACGCCATTATAAATTACGTCTGCTTTAATATCTAACACGCTAGCATCATCAGTGCGCTCTAATAAAAAATAACCATTAGCAATAATAATGCCTGTTAAATTAATTAATGGCGCATTATCCTGCGCTATTAAACTCCAACCTTCTAAATTAATATCATTATTAGTTGTATTTTTTAATTCCAACCATTCATTGTTAAAACTAACTGTTGTACCCATCCATGCGACTTCATTAATAACTACATCGCCGATATTAACTGCTTGACAATTTTTTTGTAAATAAAAAAATTCTGTCATTAATAATGACAAAATTAAAATAATTTTCCCTGTTTGTCTGAGCATATTATTTTTTTTTAATAACTTTAATAAGTCTGTCGCCGAATACCGTATTCGGACAGACCCTTAACACTAGTGTATACTGTAATTATATACTATTAATATATGTTTTACAAAAAATTTAATCAATTCAAAAAAATAAAAATT
>JAHJAP010000118.1 GCA_018813805.1 Patescibacteria group bacterium | reverse complement strand
TAAAATATTTATTATATTTTAATTCATTAAGATATTGATGAGTATCGCTCCACAAATAACGCGTTGGAGTGTGACAATAACAAATATGTAAAGTATGAGTTGATGTTATAACGCCTTTAGCAAAAGAACTGGAATCAGAAATAACAACATCATAACTTGATAAATCAAAAAATTCTACTACCATTGGCATTAATGGCATGTACCACTGATAATGCGACACACCGCCAGGAAGTTTTTGAATAATTGAAGTTTCAATATGACGTTGGCTATAATATTTATCAATATTTTTCTTTTCGCAAAGCAAAGTATAAATCGGCGCATCAGGAAATAAACTTGCTAATACTTTAAGCACATTTTCAGCGCCGCCATCTTGAGCCAAATGATCATGTATTAATGCTACTCTCATAATTTTATTCTACCTTTCTTTTTTTTAAAATTGCCAAAGGAGTTCCAAATAAAATAGCAATATCAAACAATAAAGACCAATTTTCTATATAATAACTATCTAATTTAATTTCATCTTCAAAACTTAAATCACTACGGCCAGAAATCTGCGCTAAACCAGTAATACCTGGCTTAATTGATAAAACTTTTTTATGATGTCTCTCGTATTTAGCAACTTCTCTTGGCTGATGTGGTCGCGGTCCAATCAAGCTCATATTGCCACTTAAAACATTAAAAAATTGAGGAAGTTCATCAATACTCCAACGTCTAAGAAATTTACCAACGCCTGTTAAACGCGGATCATTGACAATTTTATAAACTGGGCCTTGCTTAATATTTTGTTCTTTAATCAATTCATTTTCATATTTTAAAGCTTCTTTATTGTCAATATACTCATCGCCAACACAACAATGAACAATCATTGATCTAAATTTAAGTAATTTAAAATTCCCATTTTTGCTTACCCGCTCATTTTTATAAATTACTGGCCCACGTGAATCTAGTTTAATGAACAATGCAACAACAATTAATACTGGCAAAAATAAAATAATTAAAAAAATAGAAAAAATAATATCAAAAATTCTTTTATAAATTCTCCCCCAACCTTCTAACGGAGTTTTTTTTATTTCAACCACTGGAATACCAAAAATTTCTAAAACCTCAGTTTTTAAAATTTTAGTATTCAATAAATCAGCGGTATATTTAAAAGTTAAATGATATTCATCAGCAAAATTATATAATCGCAATGTTTCAGCTTTGCTTAAATTAAAATCACTTTGCAATATTTCATCAACTTCTTTAATTTTAATAAATTCCGCTAATTCTTGCTCTGTTTCTAAACTAAAATCACATAAATGCTTAACTACTTCATAGCCAGATTTTTTTTGACTAAAAAATTCATGAATTAAAATGTCAGTAGTTTTGCTATCTCCAATTATTACAACTTTATGAACACCAATGCCTAATTTAAATAAATTTTTCTGAATAGATCTAATAATAATACGAGCTAAACTAATATAAATAATAGCTAATAGCCAGCCTGCTAAAACAATGAAACGTGAAGAAAATAATTCACGAAAGAAAAATATTAAAATAACAATTAAAACTAATCCAGTAGAACAAGCCAAAATAACTCTATAAATTTCTTTAACTAAACTTTTAGCTCCCCTAATATTATAAAGGCCGGCAAAAGCAAAAATAATTATCCATAATACAGCAATTAATAATACTATTTTTAAATATTCATTAAATTGCAAATTAAAAATAATTGGCCGAATATCAGTTACTAATTGAGTAAAACGAAAATTATAAGCGGAAATAGCTGCCAAAACAATCATTAAAAAATCTAATGGAACCAACAAAAAAGAAAAAAATAATTCACTTTGTTTCATAAAATTAATTAAGATTAAATTCTATTTATTTCAGGGTAAATTATAAGCCGGATTCTGTACCCCGATAAGGGTCTGTCGCCGAATACTCTTTCGAGTATAAAATTTCAAATTTTTAGGAAATTTTTTTAAAAAGTTTTGAGGGAATATGGTTATATTAGCGAAAAAATTTTTAACAAAATTTACAAAAATTTGGAATTTTATACCGAATATGGTATTTGGCGACAGACCCGATAAGGGCGATGATCATCTATCTAGCCTTAATGTTACCATTAAGGTCAAGCGAGCTACTTTTCATCCCTATTTTATAAATATAAAATAGAGGTTTGCTCTTGCTCCAGGTAGGGTTTACCATCTATCACTGTTGCCAGTGTAGAATATGCATAGCTTAAGTTATTTGGATATCCCGATATAACTTAGACATTGTATAACTTTTCACCTTTCACCATTGTAATGGCTAGTATTGTCTCTGTGGCACTTTCCCTATTCTGTAAATACAGAACGATGGACGTTATCCATTACCACGACGCCTAATTAAAGGCAGGAGTCCGGACTTTCCTCCCCTTATTAAAGGGGCGATCATCTGTTTACCCTGAAATAAATAAAATTTAAAGGTTCATAAAACAAACTTTATAATAACATTTATTTAATAAAAAGTCAAAAAATCAAATATTTTTCTATTACCTGCCAAACTTCGTCAACTTCTATTCCTGAAATACAATTAGGATGCTTTTTACAAATAGTTTGGCCGCATGGCTGACATGTAAAATCGTGTCTAACAACAACGCCATATTCTTCAGGACCAACACGACTTGGTAATTCCGCTCCTATAATCACCACAATTGGGACTTCAAGACTGCGCGCTAAATGCATTGGGCCAGAATCATTTCCAATAAACAAAACTGCGTTTTTCATAATTGCCGCAGATTGTCCAACAGTCAAATTCCCTGCTAAAATTGTTTCTGGCATTGCAGCAACAAAAATTTTATTTTTTTCCTCTTCTGATTTTTTATTAATTAAAATTATTTTGAATCCGTATTTATTTTTAAGTCTGCGCCCAATTTCTATAAAATTATCAACCATCCACAACTTTGGCTCCCATGTTCCGCCAACATGTATAACAACTGCTGTTTTTTCTTTTATATTTTTTTCTTTATAAAAATTACGCGCAAATTCTTGATCCTCTTCAGCAAGATAAAAATTCATTTTTCGATTAACGCTAGAGGCGCCTAAAAATTTTGCAATATTTAATTTCACATCTATTTCGTGTTTATTTTTTTCATATTCCATTTCCCAGTCTAAAAGCTTGCCAAAACCTGACAAGGCATAACCAGCAATAAACCGAGCATTAAGCCATATGTTAAAAAAAATAATATTACGAAAATCTCCTTTAATTTCTAAAAGTAAATCAATTTTTTCTTTTCTTAATTCTAAGATTTTTTTAAAATACTCTTTGTTAAATGTTTTTAAAAATCCAATAATATCAACGGAGCTTTGATTTATCCAATTATTTTTAATTAAAATAATCTTATCAACATGCGGATTGTTTTTATAAATTTCTTTTCCTGCTTGGTTTGTTAAAACAACAAGTCTAATATTTGGAAAATTTTTCTTTAAACTAGCAACCAATGGCATTGAAAGAAGATTATCGCCAAAACGATCAGCCATGTTAATATAAATATTTTTTATATTTCCATTAGCTAAATCTTCTATTATTTTTTCTTTTTTACGCACGCCAAAATTTCTCTTTATTAAAATATACAACAAATAAAAAGGCGAAAATAAAACAATTATAAAAAGAATTATTAATCTTCTTTTTTTGTCAACAACAAGAATCATTGTTTTCCTTCTTTCTATAATCTATCTCTTAGTACAAACCAACAAATTGTTTTTTAATTAATTCTATAGAAGCTTGGTCAGTTAAAATTTTTAATAATTCCCCTACTACAACCTTTGCGTTAACTGTATTCCCTGCTTTTTGATAAAGCATTGCTAAGCTATAAAGACTATTGGCATGATTAGGATAAGCTTGAACAATTGTTAATAAAAGCTGCTCAGCGTTTTGCAAATCCTCATTCATGGCAACTACATTACCAGTAGCTTGGCTAGGCTGAACACTTAAATCTCCTTGCTGATTCTCACCTCTAGTAATATCCGTGCTAGCAGTTTGTCCTAAATTTGGCTGAGTAACGCCGCGATTAAACAACATTCTACTTAATTCAAAGCGATAATCAACGTTATCTCTTGTCATAATAACGGTTTTTTTCAATTGTTCAATGGCCTCATCTATTTTACCTAATTTTTCATAAGCAATACCCTTGCCATAATAAGCAGCACCAAAATCATTTTTTTTAGCTATAGATTCATCATATTTTTTAATAGCTTCGTTAATATAATGCGCTTGTTCGTCTTTGTCGGTTTCAGCATTAGCTCGCGCCATATTAATTAAAGCAATTCTAAGATATGGGGTAGGACTATTAGGTTCAAGCTCAGCTGTTTTTTTGTATAAATTTTCTGCCCATTCCCAAGCGCCTCTAGTATAAAAAGAAGCATTTTCATAAACTAAAGCCAAAGCTTCATTATTAGCAGCGCTATTTGGTGCAAGTTCTACTGCTTTTTTACCATTCTCAATGGCCAAGCTTAAAGTATTTTCAATAATTGATTGATTTCTCTCGCCAACAGCTTCTTTATTAGCTTGAGCTAAATAATTATTAGCCAAATTAATATAATAAATATCGCGATAAGGAGCTAATTGAATAGCTTTGGTCATATAAACAACTTTTTGATTTAAATCATTGGTTGTAACAGATTTTTTTGCATAAGCATCAGCCAAATACATTTTAATGCCAATAGTAAAAAGAATAACAACTCCAGCGCTAATAGTTAAGAAAATAACAGCTAACGACAACGCATACTTAGGCGATGTCTTAAAAGTCAAAAAAATACTTTGAAATTTTTCTGGATAAATATCAATTGCTATTGAAACAGTTAAAACTGCAACCATTACTGAAATTAAAATCAGCGCGCTATTTACAGCAAATAATAACGCTAGTATAACCGCGGTAATAAAACTAGCAAATAATGATAATGTTATAGATTGTAATTCACTAGAGGTTGTTTTAATTAAACTGAAAAAAACAATAGATAGAGTAATTAGAATAATTATAACAAAAGCTAATGTCCCTAAACTGCCAACACTGGTCATTAATTCAAATAATACGCCAGCAGGACTATCAAAACGAACATTCCATAACAATGAACTATTAAAATTAGAATTTCTATATTTGGAAAAATTATAATCAAACGTAGATGGCCCAGAACCAAAAATAGGATCATGCTTCATGTTCTCCTTAGCTATTTCCCAAGAAATTGAACGTGATAAACCAACTTCAGTTGGTAAATTTAAATTTTTAATATTAAAATTGCCTAAAACCAAAAGAATAATTAATAATGCGAAAGTAATAATTGGCAAAAGAATATTGGAATTAGAAATTTTAATAACTTTAGACAAAAAGAACATTAAAACAATAACCATGCCAACAATAGCGGCTGGCCAAAAAATAAAACCATTTAATAAAGCCAAAATAGTTAAAATAAGCAAGCTTAGCGCAATAAGTACGCCCTTAATTGTATTATTAACGATTTTGTTGTGCAAATTGGGATGAATTTCTGTTAATTGCGCAGCTCCAACAATAAATAGTGGTAAAAAAATTGTTAAATAAGCAGTTAAACCACTTGTTGAACCCAACGGATTAAAACTAATAAATTTAGTAAAAGCAAGCGGCAAAATAAAAATGCCTAAAATTTGCAACAATGAATAAATAGCAATTAATGAAGTAGAAATAATTAATGACCAAAATAATAGTTTAATTCTTTTGACATTAATATTATTAACTAAAAAATAATAAAACAAAATATAAATAAAAACAGCTGCTAAACTATTGGAAGTATTACCATAAGAACCGATTAAACTGGCTTTAGTATTAACAGACAAAATAGTTGAAACAACAAAAATTACAACCAAAACTAATAATGGCAAATCCAATGGTGTTCGTTTTAATTTTAATTCTCCACCAACAACCCCCTTTGTTACCCAAACTACAACACCTAATAAAACCAAAAAATAAAATAAAATAATTTTTTCAAAACCAACTGTTTGCGCAACTAAACCAGTAAAAAACAACGGGCAAAGAAAAAATATTAATACTAAAATTCCGCCAATAATAATATCAAATAATTTTGTATTAACGCTAGTTTTAGAAACAATTTTTTTCTCTTCCATAAAATTTATTGATTATTAATTAAATTTAAAGATTATTTAATGGGTCTGTCGCCGAATACCGTATTCGGCGACAG
>JAHJAP010000117.1 GCA_018813805.1 Patescibacteria group bacterium | reverse complement strand
GAACCCAAGAGTACTCCGTATGTTCCTCGCTAGATTTAATCTCCGTTTCAACTGTAGTGCAATCACAAATCAATAAAATAAAGTGATAATCAACATTATTTACTGTTGACGAAAAAGTCCATGCATTAACAATGTTTCCAATTTGAATATTATCAAAACCGAGCTCCTCTTTGCACTCTCGTTTCAGGGCAATTTCAATGGTTTCATTAAAATCAATTCGCCCCCCCGGCAATTCCCACTTGCCTTTATGATCTTTAGCAAAAAGTATTTTACCATCTTTTAAAAAAATCCCTTTGGCTGACATTTTTTGAATTTGCTTGTTCATAAATTTTATAAATCAGTTTTCTTAATTATCACTATTTTTATGTTTTAAATATTTTTTACGCTGATCATCGGTGGTAATTTTTTATCTTCAATTTTTTGTTTTTTAGAAATAAAATTTATTCCGTCTTCTGATATAAAATTAGTTAATGTATCTGGCAATTTATTTACATCTATTTTTATCCTTTTTTTATCATTGGCTATTCTTAAAAGTGTATGCAAAATATTAGAACTCATTTTACCTAGTGAGATAACGCTTTGTAGTGCGTGGATTCTTTTCCCTAAATAAACTTGGGCAATTTCTGAACTTTTTAAATTAAAAACAGATTGGAGCAATACCGCCATTTCAACGCTATATCCTGAATAAAAATCAATTTTTTCTAAAAATTTTATAATTGACGGCAGTTTTTTATCAAATTCAATTAACTTTTTAGCATAACCATCAGTATCTTTTTTATGGCCAAACATATCAAAGTCTTGCAAACAAAATAGTAATACACCTTTTTTATTATATTCTTTTAAAGATTTAATAATTATTTTTGTTAAATCATTGTTATTAAAGTTGCCTTTTATGTAATCCATATCAGGCGAGCCGCCTAAAATATTATTAAGATGTTCGGTTGTCAGAAACTTTATTTTATTTTGTCTTAAACGATTTAGTATAGAATTATTATTCAAATTTTTTATAGTTAAAAAATCTTTTCTGTTGCCAGTCCGTATGAAATTTAAAGGCGACCCAATAAACGGTCTACTAATAACTCTGGAAATATTTTGATCCTTTAAGATATCGGCAGCTCGTTCGCTCATCTGATTGAGACGGTTTGGTTTAAAAATATTTTCATGTGCCGCCAGTAATACAACACCATCGTCTGCCAAGTACAAGATCGGACTTACTTTTTTAACATGTTCGACATAAAATTTGTCTAAGGCCTTAAATCCAGAGATATATTCATTGCCTACAATATTTATATTTAAATTAGAATTGATTTTATCTATAATTTTTTGTGAAAACCCCTTTTTTTCACTCCTGAATCTTCTATTAAAAACAATGCCAAACATTTCCCAAACTCCCGCAAAGGTATCGTTTCCTTTGCTTTTTTCCATCATTTTTCCTGCTATAGAATTATTATTTTGAACATCAAATAATATTTTATTTAACCCCATCCTTTCTAAGTTGGGCAAGTGAAAATTGTTTTGATTCTTATATATATTTCCTAGTGTATTGCAGTTTTCGTGATGATATTTTTTATAATCTGGCTGAACACCACACCCCGCACTATCTAATATTAAGATTATAATCCTATTAAATTTCATACTTGTTTATCTTAATTACCCTCTTTTTAGTAATTGACTCATAAGCCGAATCAATCAGTTGTTGTGTCCTCGTGAAATTATTGGGGCTGATTGCAGTTTGTTTCCTAATGGAATCAATAAAATAATTTAACATGTTTTCAGTACTTTCAAATAATAGCCCCTTGCTATTATCAATATTACTCTTTTTACTTAATTGCTCTATGCCTTTCGGTAAGTAAATATTTTCCCTGATTAATCTATTCCATTCATCTTTGTCTTGTGTATATTTTTTTAACTCCAATGTCCTTTCAATATTTGTTTCTTTATATTCTGCTGTTGCTTTACTACCGCATATCAATAATTGATTATTTCTTCCAGAAGAATCTTGCCACGATGTTTCTATTTCTCCTAAAATATCCGTTTTAAATTTCATGGTAATAATCGCATTGTCTTCGACATCGTTTTTAAACGATAGGTTATTACTAAAAGCATGAATTTCTTCAATATCGCCCAATAAGTATTCAAATAGGTTTAGATAATGTGAAGCGTTATCGATTATGGTGCCACCGCCACTTTTTGATTTGTCTAGTAGCCAACCAAATGGTTTAAGCCCGCCCCAATCATGTGCTTG
>JAHJAP010000116.1 GCA_018813805.1 Patescibacteria group bacterium | reverse complement strand
TGGCTATGGCAGTACATCATCTCTTCCTAGAAATGCTGCTGGAGATTGTAGTAATTACAAATCATTTTGGGTTAGAACCTATGTTCCTTCTACAGGAGTTAATGAAGGAGTAAAAGAAGTGAGATTTTATTTTGAAGCATTGGTGCTTTAATGGATCTGTCGTTGAATACTCTTTCGAGTATAAAATTTGGAATTTTATACCGAATATGGTATTTGACGATAGACCCATAAACTCAATGACAATAAAAAATTTTTCCCGACTCTTAAATTTAAATTGAAGTCAGGATCCCGATGAATATTGGGAAAATTATAAACTTAATTTATAATTAACAATTTATATGGCTAAAAAAACAAAATTGTCTGCTAAAATTATTAAATATTTAGATAAGACTGGGGTTAAATATAATATTTTAGAGCATAAAACAGTTTATACGGCATTAGACGTGGCAGCAACAATGCGAAGAAAATTAGAAGAGATTGCTAAATCTTTATTGGTCTTAGCTGATAAAAATTATTATTTAGTAATATTGCCAGCCGATCAAAATTTAGATTTTAAAAAACTTGCTAAAATTATTAGTAAGGTATGCAATCAACCAATTAAAGCAATAAAAATTCCTACTGAAAAAGTTATGGAAAATTTATTAAAAATTAAAGCAGGAGCTATGAGCGCCTTTGGAAATATACATAAATTGCCAATAATTATTGATAAAAAATTAATTAAACTTAAAAAGGCAATATTTTCTTCAGGTAGCTTTAATCATTCAATAGAAATGGCAGTTAAAGATTTTATTAAATTAGAAAAAGTTTTATTAGCTGATTTTAGCGTAAAAAAAAAGATAAAAAAAATTAAAAAAGCGAATTAAATTATGCATATTAAAATCAATAAATTTGAAGGGCCGCTTAGTTTGTTGTTGCAGTTAATTGAAAAAGAAGAGATGGATATTACTGAAATTAGTTTGGCCAAAATTGCTGATCAGTATATTGAATATATTAAAAATTTTCCAGGGATTAGACCTGATGAAATAGCTGATTTTTTAGTGGTTGCCGCTAAATTATTGTTAATTAAATCTAAAATATTGCTGCCTTATTTGTGTTCAGAAGAAAAAGTTGAAATTGAAGAATTTGAACGTCAATTAAGAATATATAAAGAATTTTTAGAAGCGTCTAAAGTGATTGAAGCAATGATTAATAAAAAGCAATTTACGTTTACTAGAGAATTTAATAAGCAAGCTATTTTAGCTAATGTTTATACTTTTTCACCACCTAAAAATCTTTCGCTTGAAATTTTAAAAACAACTTTTCAGGAATTGATTGCCAAAATTTATTTACCAGAACAATTAGAAGAAAAAAAATTAGAATATACAATCAGTATTGAAGAAAAAATTTTAGCTATTCAGCAAATTTTGATAGATAAAATAAAAATTAGTTTTAATAAAACATTAATTAATGCTCAAAATAAGATGGATACAATAGTTAGTTTTTTGGCTATGCTAGAATTAATAAAACAACGCAATATTATTGTGGTGCAATGTGGTTTATTTAGTGAAATAGAAATTATGACAATGTAAAGGGTCTGTCGCCGAATACCGTATTCGGCGACAGACCCGTAAAAATATGAATTTTATAAAATCAAAAATTGAATCTTTATTATTTATTTCAGCTAAGCCATTGTCTATTAAACAAATAGCTGATTTATTGAAAATTAACACCAAAGAAATTCAGATAGCTGGCGATGAATTAGTGGAAAGTTATAAAAACTCATTAAATGGAATCAAAATAATTAAACACGTAGATAAATATCAAATGGTTAGTTCGCCAATTAATGCCCAGCTGGTGCAAGAATTTATTAAAGATGAAACAACGGGCGAATTATCACAGCCAAGCTTAGAAACCTTAACTATTATTGCTTATCGTTGCCCGATCTCCAAAATTGATTTAGATAGAATTAGAGGAGTTAATTGCGCTTTAATTTTGCGTAATTTACTCTTGCGCGGCTTGATTGAAGCTAAAATTGACAAAAAGAAAAATGAAACTTATTACACAATTACTTTAGATTTTATTCGTTTTTTAGGTATTAATAATATAGAAGAATTGCCAAATTATCAAAAATTACATCAAGATGATACATTAGATAAAATGTTAAATGAGGCTGACAAGCAAACATCAACTATAGCTTAAAATTAATTTTAATGTTATTATTAAATGGGTCTGTCGCCGAATACGGTATTCGGCGACAGACCCTAAATAATAAAAAATATATGACTAAACAAAAAATAATTATTGCTAATTGGAAAATGTATCTAAATTTACAGGAAACTTTAACGGTTGTTGATGAATTTAAAAAGAAATTTAAAGATTTTTTTAATGATGAAATTAATAATGAAGTAGTGATTTGTTGCGCTTCACCAGCCTTGGCAGATGTAGGCAGAATTATTAGTAAAACTTCATTAAAATTGGGCGCGCAAAATGTTTTTTGGGAAGACAATGGAACTTACACGGGGGAAATTTCGCCATCAATGTTGGTTGAGTTGGGTTGTAATTATGTTATTATTGGACACAGTGAACGTCGTCGGTATTTATTGGAAAATTATGAAATGGTGCATAAAAAAATCAAAGCTGTTATTAAAACTGAAAAAATAACACCTATTATCTGTATTGGAGAAAGTTGGGAAGAAAAAAAGACTAATAAACGAGACTTTGTCTTGGTTGATCAATTACAACAATCATTAAGCGGAGTTAATGTTTTGGGTAATCAACAAATAATAATCGCTTATGAACCGATTTGGGCAATTAGTTCTGGTAAAGGACAAGGCATGGTTATTGAATCAGCAGAAGCTGAATATGCTCATAAAATTATTAAATTAACATTAAATGATATGTTTGGCATGAAAGTAGTAAATGATAATTTTCGTATAATTTATGGAGGCAGTATTGACAGTAAAAATGTTAAAGGATTTGTTGATTTAGAAAATATTGATGGTTTATTAGTTGGCAGCGCTAGTTTGGATATAAATGAATTTTATAAAATAACTAAAATTTTAACTCATAACCAATAATTTATTTAAAAATTATTGGTTTTATAATTTTTAATTCATGTTAGTTCATATAAAAAATATAGTTAAAAAAGCTCAACAAAACGGTTATGCTGTGGGCGCGTTTAATATTATCAATTTAGAATCAATTTTAGGAGTAGCGCAAGCGGCAGTTAAAACCAAGTCGCCGATTATTATGCAAGTATCAGAAAGCGCTATTAAATATATGGGGCTTAAACCAGTCGTTCATCTTGTTTCAACAGTTGCTAAAAATGTTGGCGCTTTAGTGCCAGTTGCTCTACACTTGGATCATGGTGGAGATCTTGATATTGTTTATGAATGCATTAATGCTGGTTTTACCTCAATTCATATTGATGCTTCAAATTTGCCATTTGATGAAAATGTTAATTTAACTAAGCAAGTAGTTAAATTCGCGCGACCTAAAAACGTTTGGATTCAAGGAGAAATAGGGTCAATTGTTGGAGGTCATGGCGAGATAGGTAAAACACTAAAAGAAATTCCTCAAGCAAAACTGGAAGATGTTGTTAAGTTTGTTCAGCAGACTAAAGTTGATACAATCGCCGCTGCCATTGGAACAGCGCATGGTGTTTACGAAAATGAAGACATTAACTTTCATCTTTTAAAAAATATTAAAACAATGACTAAAAAAGTTTTTGTTCTTCATGGCGGTTCAGGTATAAGTAATCAAAAGATAAAAAAAGCAATAAAGCTGGGAGTTAATATAATAAACATTGGGAGTGATATTAAAATAGCTTTTTGTCAAACTTTAATTAGTGTTTGCGCTAAAAATAAAAAAGAAATGGATCCTAGAAATTTACTTAAGCCAACCATTAAAGCAGTAGAACTGGTTGTGATAGACAAAATAAAACTTTTTGGTAGCGCTAATCAAGTAACATTTAAAAATTTAGACAGTTGGAAATAAATTTAAACTATGTACAATATTATTCCATTAATTTTAATTTTAGCTAGTTTGATCGTTATTATAGTTATTGTTTCTAAAAAATTTTCTTTTTTAGCAACATTGGATGTTGAAAATATTCCAGCTGAAAAAGAAGCAAAATTTAAAGAACAAATTATTGGCACAAGATTAAAACGAAATATTGTAAAGTGGTTGGCGAAATTTGCTAGATTAATTAATCCCTTAACAACATATTTGAATAATTTTTTTGGCTGGGCGTATAAGAAAATTCAAAATTTGAAAAATGATTATCAGAAATCTGAAATTAAAGTGGAAAATATTAAATTAATTATAGATCAATTATTTAATGAAGCAGAGGAATTAAAAAAACAAAACGATTTACTTGAAGCAGAAAAAAAATATATTAAAATTATAGGATTAGATAGCAGAAATATTATGGCTTTTAAAGAATTGGGCCATTTATATTTTGAACAAAAAAGCTTAGAAGAGGCTAAGCAAGCGTTTGAACATGTTTTAAAATTAAAGCAAGACGATGAAGATGTTTATGAAAATTTAGCCCAAATAGCTAAAGAAAGCGGAGATCTTAATCAAGCTAAAGAAGATTATATTAAATCATTAAAGATGAATAAACAAAATGCCCAGACTTTTTATAATTTAGCTTTAGTTTATCAAGCAATGAATAGTTTGAAAGAAGCTGTTAAAAGCCTTAAAAAGGCTTTAGAAATAGAACCTAATCACCCTCGTTATCTTGACACAATGTTGCAATTAAGTATAATTATAAAAGATAAACATTTGGCCTTGAATGTGTGTAATAAGCTGATAGAGGTGAATCCGGAAAATAAAAAGATTGAATTATTTAAAAAACAGATTGAAGAGCTATAACAAGTTAATGACAAATTTCCAATGACGAATGATGAATAAATTTTAACGCCGATCTGTTATTGGAAATTTGTCATTTATTATTTTAAATAATTGTTATTGAATGCCGTATTTGACCTAAATTCTCAAATTTTAGCTTTTAGTTAGCTTCTTAGCATTGACCCTAGAACCTTGAATTTTGAGCTTGTTAATTTTCCGACTTTCAGCTTTTAACTTTACGAACTTTTAACTAATCCTTGGTATAGTAGTGCCGTTGTAGCTCAGTTGGTAGAGCAACTCCATGGTAAGGAGTAGGTCCGCGGTCCAATTCCGCGCAACGGCTCAGGAAATTAACAATTGACTATTGGGTCGGTACCAAAGCGGTCAACTGGGGCAGACTGTAAATCTGCTGGCTTTTGTCTTCGTAGGTTCGAATCCTACCCGGCCCACTTATATTAGAGGTCTGTTGTTAAATACTATATTTGGCAACATATTCTTTAAATTAAAATTTAAAAATTAAAACTATGTCTCAAGATAACATGATAAAATTAGAGTGCAAAGAGTGTAAGAGAATTAATTATTATTCAAAAAAAAATAAAAAAATTCTTAAAGATAGATTGGAAATGAAAAAATTTTGTAAGCATTGTAATGGACATACTTTGCATAAAGAGACAAAATAATTATAGGAATGCGTTGTAGTATGCTTCTGTTGTTATTTTGGGGGAATATTTTAGTGGTAGAATTCTGGTCTCCAAAACCAGAGGCGAGGGTTCGATTCCTTCTTCCCCTGCAAATCAAGAAATGCGCAAGAACAAGACAGGACTTTATTTTTTAGTATATTGTGCATAAGGTCAGATACGTATGGTTGCATTTTTTTGAATATAGTGTATAATATTGAATAGATATAGAGTTTGTTGAAAATGTTCAAAAGAGTATTTTTGATAAATTCAGAAATTAATTAATAATTTTAAAATAATATTTCTGATTTTTAAAATTCAGAAATTAAAAAAGAGCTGTTATTAAATTTTTTAGTATAAAATTTTCTTAAAATTATGAAAATTTATGCTAAATTTAATAATAGCCTTAAAAGTAAAAACTATGTCTAAAATGACAAAATCACAATTACTGGATGCCATGGCTGGTAAAACCAGTATGAGCAAAAAAGACGTTGCTGATTTTTTGGAAAAATTAGCTGGTTTAGCGCTAGATGAGGTTAAACAAAATGGTGAATTTGTTTTGCCTGGCATTGGTAAGTTGGTTAAAATTAATCGAGCAGCCAGAATGGGTAGAAATCCAGCAACTGGCGAGCAGGTTAAAATTCCTGCAAAGACTGTAGTTAAATTTAAAGTTGCCAAAGCCGCTAAAGAAGCTGTTTTGTAAAATTTGCAAAATCAAAAAAATAAAATTCCCGCCTTTTAAAAGGCGGGAATTTTATTTTAATTAAAAAAAAGAATATCATTTCCGTTTTTTTGTTATATAATTTTTTATATTCAAAAACTCAACCTTCCTTGTCAGGGATGGTGGGCACTGTCATTAAGTTTATGGGTCTATCGTCAAATACCATATTCGGTATAAAATTCCAAATTTTATACTCGAAAGAGTATTCAACGACAGACCCATTAAAGCACCAATGCTTCAAAATAAAATCTCACTTCTTTTACTCCTTCATTAACTCCTGTAGAAGGAACATGGGTTCTAACCCAAAATGATTTGTAATTACTACAATCTCCAGCAGCATTTC
>JAHJAP010000115.1 GCA_018813805.1 Patescibacteria group bacterium | reverse complement strand
CAGCTAATTTGAACAAGGGTCTGTCACCGAATACTCTATGGAAATTAATAATCAACAATTTGAAGAATTGGTTAGTCAAGCATTAAACAGTTTGCCTGATAAGTTTAAAATTAAATTAAATAATTTGGCAATTTTTGTTGATGATTATCCAACAGTTGAGCAACTTAAAAAAATTAAACTTCAAAGAGGTGATTCTTTGTATGGTTTATTTGAAGGCTATTGTCAGGCTAAGGCATTAAATTTTGGGGCAGTTTTACCTGATCGTATTACTATTTTTCGTTTAGCTATAGCTAAAAGTTGCGCTAATTTTCAGGAAATTAAAGAAAAAATTACTAGCACTGTTAGACATGAAATTGCTCATCATTTTGGCTCAAATGAAAAAGGAGCTAATCAAGCTGGTAGATGTTGTAAATAATCCTTGTTTTTTTATTTACTATATGTTATTTTATTATTAGCAATAATTATCTGTATATAACAGATTTTTTTGATTAAGGGTCTGTCGCCGAATACGGTATTCGGCGACAGACCCATTAAGCGCCGTTAGCTCAGTTGGTAGAGCAACAGCCTTTTAAGCTGATGGTCGCAGGTTCAAATCCTGCACGGCGCACTAATTTTGAACTTTAAAAATTTACAAAAATAAAAAAATAAAAAGGGAGGATGTCATGTTATTAAACAGCACAGTATTTACAGGAGATAAATGCATTATGCAAATGGGAAAAAAGGCAATTTGCCAAACAACAAAGGAACTTATAGAAAGCGAGTTGTTCGCTGAGGTGGTAATGAGGTTTGTTGATTATCTTGACAAACACAATTCTCCTCTTTTGGCTATTTTTGACAATACCAATGAGGATATTGAAGAAAAAACAATAAACAATCTAATAAGCACACTTAAATTATTAAGTAACGATCCTGTTGATTTGTCAGGGGTTATATTTCCAGAAGTAATAAGGAATTTCATGAAAAAACCCGAACTCCTGAATAACTTCGTGGAGGGGCTATATAACTATTGGCGAAGTTTTATTCGTTTTTTTATTTGTTTTGAAAAAATCGATCATAGGGTTTTTAACAAGGCGACAGAACGACTTAGTCACTTGATTAAAGTTGTTTACCGTAATATGGAAGAAAATATTATGGGGCATCAATGCAAAATCTACCGGCAAGTTCATGCTGGTAGTCAATTTGGACTAGTTGTTGTTGAAACAGAATGGCCTTGTCCATATGAAATCCTTCGGTCTATCCCGATGATTCGACAGGTGGTTTTAAGCCCACCTATCATTGTCAATCCTTCGATGAATAAGAGAGATGGACAATTTAAAAAAATTGAAAAAAATCCACTAGAAGGATGGTGCCCTGATTTAACTGAATGGTTGTGTTATCCAGCTAAGGTTGGTAATTTACTGATTTATATCTTTTTTCACCAAGTTTTTATGGAACTTGGTTGTTCTTTGGCCAATCTTTTTGAATTAGCTGAGGATGATTTAGAAAAAAAACCAGACGGGATTGTTGTTTATGGAATGGATGAAAAAATATTGCGTGAAGCAGTGTTTTTTGATGACACTAAGAATGGAGTTCTTGTTGGGACAATACCAGCAAGTAAAGAATTTGGGTATTTTGGATATTTAAAGAAAATGACGTTAACGCTTCATAATATTGCTATTATGAAGCAAGGAAAAATGCCATACCACGGAATGATGGTACATATTCTTTTGAAAAATGGCAATAAGGCGGGGGTCTTAATTATTGGGGACACTGCAACAGGTAAATCCGAAACTCTAGCAGCGCTTCAAGCCGTAGGAAGCGAGTATATTAGTGATATAATTATTATCGCTGATGATATGGGGTCGTTGGAAATTAGTCCTGAAGACGAATTCTTAGCATATGGGACTGAGACAGGGGCTTTTTTGAGGCTTGATGATTTACACCCAGGCTTTGCGATGGAACAAATTGACAGGGCAATTATTATGAGCATAAAGGAAACTAATGCTAGAATTGTACTCCCCGTCACAACTTTTGATAATATAACAAAAGGGTATGCAGTTGACCATTTACTGTATGCCAATAATTATGAGCAAGTTGACCACTATAATCCTGTTATTGAGCGTTTTTCTTCTTACAAGGACGCACTTTACGTTTTTCGTGAGGGAGCATCTATGTCAAAGGGAACGACTACGTTAATTGGAATTGGACATAGTTACTTTGCTAACCCCTTTGGTCCAATTCAATACAAGGAGCTTCATGAATGTTTAGCGAGAAAAATTTTTAAATTTGCATTTAAGAAAAATATTTTTGTCGGTCAACTTAGAACCAGACTTGGAATACCAGGTTGGGAAACTAAGGGGCCGGGGGAGGGAGCAAGCGCATTGCTTGAACTTATTTCCTCGCAAATAAAAAAAGGAGGGTAATTAAAATTACAAAATTAAAAGCCTTTGGGACACTATTTCCACCAAGGGCTTTTTATAAATAATCTTGAAAAATTTATTGTTATAAGTTATGATGAACTTGTTGCCACCCTAGCTCAGTTGGTAGAGCAACGGTTTTGTAAACCGTAGGTCATCGGTCCGAGTCCGATGGGTGGCTCAAAATATTACTCTATTTTTAACAAATAAAAACCTGAATAGGTTTTTTTATTTTGATTTTACTGGCTCAAGGGAGATAAATTTAGCAACATTCATAGTTACTTCATTTTTAGCGCCAAGATCAATAATTACTTTATCACCACTTTTAATTTTTCCTTCAATTATTTCTAAGGCTAATTCATCTAAAATTAAATTCTGAATTGTTCGTTTTAAAACGCGAGCTCCAAAAGTTATATCAAAGCCTTTTTCAGCTAACATTTTTTTTACTTTTAATCCAATCCTTAAATTAATTTCTTTATTTTTTAATCTTTTTTCTATTTTAGATAATTCTAAGTCAACAATTTTTGATAAAACCTGTTTATTTAAACTTTTAAAAATAACAATTTCATCAATGCGATTTAAAAATTCCAATTTAAAAGTATCTTTCAAAATTTTATCAATTTTTTCTTTCATTTCTTGCTCACGCATTGCATGAACATTGGTTTCGTTACTGCCATCTGAAAAACCAATAGAATATTCTTTAATAACTTCATTGCCTAAATTAGAGGTCATAATAATAATAGTATTTTTAAAATTAACAACTCGTCCTTTGGAATCGGTTAATTTGCCATCATCTAAAATTTGTAAAAGAATATTAAAAACATCTGAGTTAGCTTTTTCAATTTCATCAAATAAAACAATACTATAAGGTCGATGGCGAATTTTTTCAGTAAGTTGGCCGCCTTCTTCATAGCCGATATAGCCAGGAGGAGCTCCAATAATTTTAGCAACAGAATGTTTTTCCATAAATTCGCTCATATCTAATCTAATTAATGCAGCTTCGTCATTAAACATTAATTCAGTTAAAGCTTTAGCCAATTCGGTTTTACCAACTCCTGTTGGACCAACAAAAATAAATGAGCCAATTGGTTTTTTTTCTTCATTAATGCCAGCGCGTGATCGTCTAATTGCGTTGGCCACTGATTTAATTGCTTTATCTTGACCAATAACGCGTTTATTTAAAATTTCTTCAGCTTGAGCTAATTTTTTTATTTCTGATTCTAACATTTTGGCAACAGGAACTCCTGTCCAACGAGAAACTACTTTAGCAATATCTTCTTCATCAATTTCTTCTTTTAAAATACGTTGACCAGCACTTTGAATTTTAATTAATTCAATTTCAAAGTGTTTAATTTCTTTTTCTAATTCAGGAATTTTGGAATAACGAATTTCCGCTACTTTAGTTAAATCATCGCCGCGACGTTCAATAATTTCTGCTTTAGCTTTTAATTCATCAATTTGTTGTTTGGCTTGTCTAATTTTGGTAATAGCTTGTTTTTCATTTTGCCAATGAAGTTCTAATTGATTAGCCTGTTCTTTTAATTGTGCTAATTGTTTATTAATATTACTTATTTTAGCTCTTTTTTTATTTTCTTTGACTAAACCAACTTTGGCAATTTCTAAACGTTTAATTTCTCGTTTTAAATTATCCAACTCTTCGGGAGATGAATCAATTTCCATGCGCAAAGCCGAAGTTGCTTCATCAACCAGATCAACGGCTTTGTCAGGCAAAAAACGATCAGCAATATAACGCGCTGATAATTTAGCAGCAGCGATTAAAGCATCATCAGTAATTCTAACGCCATGATGTACTTCGTATTTTTCTTTAATACCTCTTAATATGCCAACAGTATCCTCAATACTTGGTTCAGATACAAAAATTGGTTGAAAACGTCGCTCTAAAGCTGCATCACGTTCAATATATTTTTGATATTCTTTGGTAGTAGTAGCGCCAATAGCTTTTAATTCTCCCCGAGCTAATGCTGGCTTAAGCATATTAGAGGCATCTATTGAGCCTTCTGAAGCGCCAGCACCAACAAGAGTGTGTAATTCATCTATAAAAAGAATAATTTTCCCATCTTGAGTCTTAATTTCTTTTAAAATTGTTTTTAAACGATCTTCAAATTCTCCACGAAATTTTGAGCCTGCTACCAAAGAACCTAAATCCAAACTAATTAATTCTTTATTTTTTAAAGTTTCAGGAACATCGCCAACAACAATACGTTGAGCTAATCCTTCAACAATAGCAGTTTTGCCTGTACCAGCCTCGCCGATTAACACAGGATTATTTTTTGTTCTACGAGATAAAACTTGCATAATTCTTCTAATTTCATCATGTCGACCAATAACTGGATCTAGTTTTTTTTGTCTGGCTAATTCAGTTAAATTAATTGTATATTTTTTTAAAACTTGAAATTTACTTTCTGGATTAGGGTCAGATATTTTGTGCGAACCGCGCAATTGAGATAGTATTTTTAAAACTTTTTCATATTCAATTTTACTATTGATTAAAATATTCTGCGCTTTTGATTTTATTTTAATTAAAGCTAACAAAATATGTTCAGTGGAAATAAATTCATCATCTAATTGTTCAGCTTCTTTTTTAGCGTGTTCTAAAACCATAGCGACCTCAGCAGTGCCTTGGATGGTGCCAACAGCAGAAATAACGGGAATTTTTGGTAATTTTTCAATTATTTCAAAAATTTGTTTTTGAATTATTGCTGGCGCAATATTTAATTTTTCCAAAATTGGTTTAACTAGGCTTTCGTTTTGCAAAAGTAAAGAAGCTAAAATGTGAATAGCTTCGATTTGTTGTTGACCATGATCTTGAGCAATTATTTGAGAATTAATAATTGCTTCTTGTGATTTAAAAGTAAATTTATCAAACATATAAGTTCTTAAAGTTAAAAGTTCTTAAAGTTAAAAGTTTGTAAAGTTTATAAAGTTTTATTAGCACTCCAAAGTTCTGAGTGCTAATATTAATATAATATAGCTAGCAATGCTTGTCAATAGGAATTAAGGGTCTTGTTGCCGAATTCGGTATTCGGCGACAGACCCATTAAAGACAAAACAAAAAAACAAGATATTGTCTTGTTTTTTTGTTTTGTTCTACATTTTATTGAATAGGCTGGGTGGGTGTTGAATTTTCAACTTCTATTATTTTTTCAACTTTTGATATAGGGTTATTTACTACATCATTACTAGTGTCATCAGTGGTAATTTCGTTTATTACTTCATTTACATCATTAATAGAAACGTCTTCAGGTTCTTCTATTTCTGGTAAAGAATTTACTACCACAATAACGTCAGCTACAACAGTAGAAGAAGTTTTTTGCATAACACCACGCACTCTTATTTTGTCATTGTTTTTTATATCAGCAATAGTGGCGTTGCTATTAGTACCAATAATAATCTTGGTATTGTTGGTGATTTGAACTTTTATTTTTTTCTCAGGTAAACGTTTAATTAAATCGCCAACTTTTATACCATCTTGTTTTATGCGGTTTATTTGAATTTTTTTAGACTCTACTTTTCTAACAAGTTTATCAATTTTTTCAGAAACTACTTTTTCAATTTTATTTTTAATAGTATCTTTAGCATCTTTTAAATTCTTTTTTGATAAAGCTTGAGCAATAACCTTTGTTTTTGACTTTAATAATTTTTCTTTTAATTTCTTTTTAGTAATATGCTGAAGAGGAGTCCAATTAACTGTTAAATAATTGCTAGAAGTATCAATGCCAGTAACAACTCCAATATGATTAGCTACTCCTGCCTTCCAAATAGAATTATTTTTTATTACTTTAGCATCAACAGTATTGTCGTCATTGATTCTGCCAATTATTTTTAATTTATCTCCTACTGAAAATTCATCAAGAGTGGTATTACCAAAATATTTACGCACGATTTTTGTATTCTCGGTAATATTAACTGTTATTAATGTTCCTTCTGCACCAATTAAATTATTAACATCATTAGCGTGTATGCCAGGAGTTTTATCCATTTTTACTTGAATAGTGGTTGGCACAATCGTACTGCTTAATCTTACTAAAGTTACGCTAGGAGTAAAAGTACGAATTTTCATAAAAAGATCATTGCCACGTCTTAAAACTATAATAATTTTTGCTAAAGCAATTTGGCTGGTATTTTCTATTAAACGAACACGAATACGATCTCCAATTTTTAAATTATCAACAGTGGTTGAAGCTTTTGCGCCAACAACAAAACGAGTTTTATTGTCATATTTAAAAGTATTTTCTTTATTTTTCCATTTGTAAGTAATTTCACTGGTTGATGAAGAGATTTTTGTAATCCAACCATTAATGCCTTTATTGTTTTTTAAAGAAATCGCAAGATTTATTAATGTTGTTGCATCAATAGATTCAATATTTTCATTTTTTTTGCCAATTACCTTTATTTGATCTCCGGGAATCCAATGAGCTAAATTTGTTGCTTGCTCTTTTTTTTGACCTAAAATAGTATTTTCTGTAATATTAATAGGGTAATCTTCTTTGGTAGTATTATTGCGCACAATAATGTTTGTAGGGATATTAGTTGAACCAACTTCAATTAATGTTCCAGTAAAATTAATATTACTTTTTGCTTCATATAATGTTGATTCATTAGTAGTATTAACGCAAGCAAAGTTATAAGAAATATCAACACCTGCTGTTTCTGCTTCAGTAGCAGAATTGTAGATTGTATTATCCACACCACAAACCTTGTTATCTGCCAATACTGGAGTTACCATTATCATGGATGAAAAAATAAAAACAAAACTTAAAAAATAACATAAAAAATTTTTTAACATATTTTTTTTGCTTCTCCTAAAATTAAGAGAAAATATAGTTATTTGAATAAAATAAAATCCGACCTTTATAAAAAATTATATCATATTTTAATAAAAATTGCCAAAATTTGTTTTTTGAAATATAATTTACTTATGAGATTAATCAATATTTTAGGTGTTAAAATTAATGTTTTTGCTAATAAACAAGAAGCTTTAGTAGAAATTGAAAAATTGTTAAATAATAAAGAGCAATATTATTTAGTTACGCCTAATCCAGAAATTATTTTAACAGCAACAAGGCATGATGAAGAGCTTTTTTATATATTAAATAAAGCTACTTTGGCCATGGCTGATGGCATTGGTTTAAAAATAGTTGGTTGGTTTATGGGTGTAAATTTATTAAGAATTAGTGGCGCTGATTTAATTAAAGATGTTTTAAAATTAGCCCAACAACAAGAACGAAAAGTAGCTATTTTTAATTGGAAAGACGGATTATCCAGCGCTCAAGATATAGCAATCTCTTTATCTAAAAAATATCCAAAATTAAAATTAATTGTTCAAAATGTTGATCGAATAAAAAATGAAAAAACAGCAGGAGCTTATCCTATTAATATTGAAATTTTTAATAAAATAAAACAATTTCAACCAGAAATAATTTTTTGCACTTTAGGTTCTCCATCACAAGAAAAATTTATTTTTTATAATTTAAAAAATTGGCCATCAGTTAAATTTGGAATTGGAATTGGCGGAGCTTTTGATTTTTTAACTGGTAAAATTAAACGAGCGCCAAAAATATTTAGAATAATCGGCATAGAATGGCTGTGGCGGTTAATAAAACAACCTTGCCGTTGGAAAAGAATTTATAATGCAGTGATAATTTTCCCTATACAATTTTTTCTTTGGCGTTTTGTTTTACCATTTTTTTATCGCCCAAATGTTGTCTGCATGCTTTACAAAAAATACAATTCCACAGACCACCTTAAATACAATCCCTCCGATCCTCTTTATCAAGACGGCACTACTCAAGAAGAGAAAATAAAATACAAAATATTAATTGTTGAAAGAATTAATGAAAAGAATCATTGGCAACTGCCACAAGGCGGAACAGATGGACAAAGTTTGGCAAAGGCAGGCTTTCGCGAATTATCTGAAGAAATAAATAATAATAAATTTAAACCTATTGCGAATTTTTCAAAATTACATGTTTATGAGTTTGGCAAGAAAATATCTAAATTCAATGTTTTATCTAAAGATGTTTATGGATATAAAGGGCAAAAACAAGGTTTATTTATTGCTGAATTTTTAGGTCAAGATGAGGATATAAAAATTAATTTTTGGGAACATAGCGCATGGCGTTGGGTTGATAGTTCTGGATTAATTGATCAAGTTTATTTATCAAGAAAACCATCCACTAAAATATTTTTGGAAAAATTTAAACAAATAATAAAGCATAGCTTATGAAATTATCAATAAAAAAATATATTTATTTGTTAAACGATTTTACTTCTTTACTTTTAGATAAAAATCGAATAGTTGATAAAGATAACGTTAAAAAATTGCATTGTGCGTTAATTATTGTTAGTATTATTTTAGTTATCTCTCTTATTTTTAATATTTGGTTTTATTTAGCTTGCCATTAAGAGTCTATCTGCCGATCAAAAAACAGTATCATTGTGGATTTGACCCGCAATCCATAAGTTAGAAGTAAGAATATAAATAATCTCATGAAGGAAAAAAACTCAGTATTAAAATTTAATAACGAAATGGATTCCCGCTTTTTTGGCTCTGCGGGAATGACAAAAGAAAAAGGCTTTTCGGGAATGACAAAATTCCTAAGCCCTAATTCCTAATTCCTAATTGAGAATTGTTTGAAAATTGAAAATTAGAAATTAAAAATTAACTTATATGTCCAATATTAGACTCCGTTTTGCGCCATCACCAACAGGATCTTTACATATCGGCAGTTTACGAACTGTTTTGTTTAATTATTTAATCGCCAAAAGTTTAGGCGGTAAATTAATTTTACGTATTGAGGATACTGACGAAAAACGCGAAATTCAAGGAGCGACTGAAAGCTTG
>JAHJAP010000114.1 GCA_018813805.1 Patescibacteria group bacterium | reverse complement strand
TATTTTTTTATAAATTTTTTAATATAAATTTTCAACTCCTTGCCAATGTCTTTTCTATCAAAAGCATACTCTAAATTGGCTTTAAGATAATTTAAAGGATCGCCTGTTGTCAGCCATTCACCATCCTTAACTTCTTTGGCCAAAAAAATCCCGCCTTGCTTAACATAAGTCCTAATAGCATCAACTAAATATAATTCCTTATCCTTGCTTAGTGGAGTTTTCTTTAAAATATCCACAATCTCTTTATTTAAAATCATTCGTCCAAAATCAGCCAACAGCGAAGGCGCTTCTTCAATGGTTGGTTTTTCAATAATATCTTCAATCTGCATTGTATTTTTTTTTAATTTAACAATGCCGTAACGATTAACAACATTTTTTGCAACTTTTTGCACTCCAATCATTAATTTACCGTTTTTAGCATAGTCATCAACCATCTGTTTTGTAAAAGAAACTTTTGATTTAACTAAATCATCGCCCCATGCAAAAATAAAAGGTTCGTCATTTACCAAATTAGCAACAGATAAAACTGGCGTGCCATTGCCATATGGTCCTTTTTGCCGAACATAAATAAAATTAGCCAAATCAGCTATTTTTTTAACTTGTTCTAATAATTTTTCTTTCCCAGATTTTTTTAATTCATTAATCAACGCCCAATTATAATCAAAATGATCCTCCAAAGGTTTCTTATCCCATTTAGTTACTAAAATAATATCTTTAATGCCAGCCTCAACCAATTCTTCAACAACTAATTGAATAATTGGTTTATCAACAATCGGCAACATTTCTTTAGGCATAGTTTTTGTAGCAGGCAAAAGCCTTGTTCCTGATCCAGCCACTGCTACAACTGCTTTAGTTATTTTTTGCATATTTTTTTTGATTTATTAAATATTAATTAATTCTTAATTTATGACTATTAATTCCTCGTTTTTTTAAATATTTTAACCAAGAAATTATATGACAAATTGTAGTTTTACTAATAAAAAATTTATACCAAGCAATGCGCGCGCTCTGGCGAATGTGATCATGTATAATTGCTGCTTTAGGAAAATAAACAACTTTCCAATTTTTAATCCAAAAACGATAACATAAATCAGTATCTTCAAGATAAAGAAAAAAATGTTCATCAAACAAACCAACCTCAAATAAAGCTTTTGCGCGACAAAAAAGAAAAGAACCAAGCAACCAATTAACTTCTTTTATATCTTTCTTATTATAATCTTTCATTAAAAATTTATCTAAATCTTTTTTAACAAATTTCAAATTACTCAATGGTAAGCGACGATAAATTGGTGTAAATAAATTATACCAACAAAAACAAGAATCTTGAACAGTTTGATTAGGATAAAGTTGCTTTGGACCAACTATGCCAACTCCCAAATTACTCTCCATAAAATCATAAATCTTTTTAAAAGTATCTTTAAAAACTGTAGTATCAGGATTCATTATAACAATATATTTGCCTTGCGCTTTTTTAATACCTAAATTATTACCAGCGCCCATACCGATATTTTTCTTGCTTTCAATAAAAATTACATCTAAATTTTGTTTAATTAAACTTTCTCTTAAACCATCTTGCGAATTATTATCAACAACAATAATTTTATATTTAAGCAAACCAAAATCAGCTTCTTTAATTGATTTAAGACAATTTAAAACTAATTTTTTACTTTTATAATTTAAAATAATAATACTAATATCCATATAGACTTATTACCAAATTATTAAATTTTTAATTATTTTCCAATAAGCATTAAAAATAATATTGGCTATTTTTAATTTCCAATCCCCTACTTCCTGATACCAAATTTTTCCGCTAAATAATTTTATAATATCTTTATCTTTAACTTGACGCAGATTTTGCGATTTTTTTCTCGCGCATAAAATATAATTCCAATTTTTTTTCTTTAAAAAATAATTATAAACAGCTAACTTTTCTTTTAACAAACCATTTTTCCAAGCAAAAAGTAACTGACCAATTTCCATTAATAAAAACGCAGGCGCAATTAAAAATAAAGTTCTCCAATAATAATTTTTTAAAATTACTAAAATCCGATTTCTATCCAAATAATAATATTGCTTAATACTGCGGCAAAATTCATATTTATGATAAACTATTGCTTCTGAAGCTAAAACGCATTTATATCCGGCCAACCAAACCCGCCAGCCAATGTCCTGATCTTCATTATACATCCAAAATTCCTCATCAAACAAACCAATTTTTTCTAAAATTTCACGCTTAAACAAAACTGCTGCACCTGATGGATAGCAAATTTCTTTTTCTTTGCAATAAAAATTAGATGAGTTGTATTTTTCTTTATACCCATTAGAATAACCAAAACCGAGAAAATGTGTTACATTCCCAAAACTGTTTATTACATTCTTTTCTTTATAAAGCATTAATCTTGCCTGCACCGCGCCAACCTCACTATTTTCTGCCGCTTCCACCATTATTTTCACGCAATCTGGCTCAATTGCTATATCTAAATTAAACAAAATTATATAATCAAATCCTTGCGCTAACGCCAATTTAATAGCGCTATTATTGCCCTTAGCAAAACCATCATTATTTTTATTTTTTATAATTTCCGCCTCTGGAGCTGATTTTATTAAATACTTAAAACTATCCTCGCTACTGGCATTATCAACTATAAAAATTTTCCTTTCGCCAAGATAATCCTGTTTTCTTAAACTTATTAAACAATCAACCAAATATTTTTTAGCATAATCTTTATAATTAACCAAAATTATAGCAACTTTTTTTTCTTCAAATTTATTATTTATATTTTTTAAATCACTCATAAATAAATTTTTTCTTTTAAAGGGTCTGTCGCTGAATACTCTTTCGAGTATAAAATTTCAAATTTTTAGGAAATTTTTTTAAAAAGTTTTGAGGGAATATGGTTATATTAGCGAAAAAATTTTTGACAAAATTTACAAAAATTTGGAATTTTATACCGAATACGGTATTCGACGACAGACCCTTAAAGCCTATTTCTATAGTGGACTCACCGGGAATTGAACCCGGACCTCAGCAATGCGAATGCTGCGTAATACCGTTTTACTATGAGCCCCTAAAAAACAATAATCATCAAATCTGCTAAAAATATAATATTTAATTGGTCTGTCGCTGAATACGATGTTCGACGACAGACCCTTAATATAAATTATTCTTCTTTAATTTTTTCTGTGCTAGTTGATAAAGTAGTGCTTGCTGATTTAATTTCAGGAGTTGATGAAGTACTTAATAATGCCTCTGGCCCAATAATTTTTTGTTGATTACTAATATCGCTATTAATTAATTCAATATCATTTATAATAACATCTTCTGTCGGATGATCATTGTTATTAACTTTAACATTCGTTATTTTTTCTACAACATCCATGCCTTCAATTACATGGCCAAAATTAGTATGTTTGCCATCCAAATGTGGAGTAGCTTCAGCAGTAACAATAAAAAATTGCGAACCATTAGTATTAGGTCCTGCATTAGCCATGGCAAAACTTCCTTTAACTAGCTTGTGGCTATTAATCTCATCCTGGAACTGATAGCCAGGACCGCCTTGTCCATCATTTGTCCAATCATTGTCTTTACTGTTAGGATCTCCTCCCTGAATCATAAAATCCTTAATTACTCTATGAAATTTTATGTTATTATAAAAACCTTTCTTAGCTAAATTCATAAAATTATTAACTGTTATAGGTGATTCATTGGCATAAAATTCTACCTTAATCTTACCAAAATTAGTTTTAATTATTGCTTGATTAAACTGAGAGGATAAATTTTCCAATTGGTTAGCAGGTGTTGACGAAGTTGGCTGTCCTGTTGCTTGATCATTTTTGCTTGGTTTACTACTTGGCTTTATTTTTGGCGCCAAACCATTTCTAATAGCCTCTATTCTATTAACAACTCCTTCATCATCATGGCTGCTAACGCTATTTATATTTTTTTCATTAACTACTCCTGACTTACCAGTAGCGCAACCAGTAATATTTAACAAAGAAAAAATTGCTGTTAAAATTTTTAAATAATTTTTCATTTTTAGCATAGATATTTTGAGATGATTTCAAAATGAATTTTAAGGCCATCTCTTTTATTTAATTAATTAATTTATGAAACTGTCCCATTATACCCAAAATTGATTTTTTATTTCCTGATCATCTTCAATTTTTTTCTCTTCGATTTTTTCTTTAGCTTGCTGACGCAATTCATGTAAATCTAATTTATTTAATTTTAATGAATGCTTATCTAAATATTTTTTATTATTTAATTCTGGATCTTCAATCACTTCAGATAAAAGCACATCCAATATGGCACCAATTTTCGGACCAGCTTTAATCTTTAATAAAATCATCAAATCATTGCCATTAATTTTTAACATTTTAACAGAAATGGGATCATGGCGCACTTTTTTCATCATATATTCCAAGTGGCGCAACTTATATGGCTTAGCTTTAGGAACTCCTGATCCTAAACGATCAGCAACGCGTAAATCAATCAAGTTTGCCAAATTTTCTTCTCCAACATTGCGGATTAAACGCCGTACAGATGCTTCAGTAACCTCTCCAACATTATAATAAAACATATGATTTTTAATTAAAGTAACAACTTTTTCTATATCATTATTTCCAAATTTTAATCTTTGCATAATCTTTTTAGCAATCCTAGCGCCAATTATGTCATGATTGTAAAAAGTAATATTATTGTTAATAATTTTTTTTGTACACGGCTTGGCAATATCGTGAAGCAAAGACGCTAAACGCACTCGCCAATCTTGATTAGGCGTATTCTTTAATGACAAAACAGAATGTTCAAAAACAGTATAAATATGATGGCGATTTTGATCAACATTAATACCATATTCTAATTCTGGAATAATATATTGCAAAAGCTTTAATTCATTAAGCATTATTATGCCATCATAAGCTTTGTTAGATATTAAAATTTTAATTAGTTCATCTCGAATCCTTTCATTGGCAATATATTTAATTCCATTAGCCATCTTAATCATGGCGCGCTGAGTTTTTAATTCAATAATAAAATTTAATTGACAAGCTAAGCGTACTGCTCGCATCATTCTTAAGGCATCCTCTTTAAATCTATCAATTGGCTCACCCACTGCTCTAATAATTTTTTTCTTTAAATCTTTTTTTCCACCAAACAAATCAATTAATACATATTTTTCATTATCTATAATAATTTCATTTTCATTAATTTGTAATTCGTAATTCGTAATTCGTAATCTTCCAAGTGCCATTGCATTAATTGTAAAATCTCTTCTTTCAAGATCTTTATCCAGACTGTCCTCAAATTTAATTAAATCTGGATGTCGACGATCGTTATAATCTTGCTCAGAACGATAAGTAGTTATTTCAATAATTTGTTCAACTTCTTCTTTGTTATTTTTTAAAGGCAATAAAACCACGCCAAAAATATTTGTATATTTACTGTTAGAAAAAACTGTAAGCACTTGCTCGGGTCGCGCATTGGTGGTAATATCCCAGTCCTTAGGCTCTAAATCCATTAATAAATCACGCACACAACCACCGACAATGAATACTTCAAAGCCAGCGTTTTCTAATTTTTCTGCAATATTTTTTATATAATCAGGAATATGCATGATAAAAATATACAATAAATCAGCGCTGAAGTCAAAATAAAAAACTGCCTATTTGCAGTTTTTTATTTTCTCGAACTATAAAAATTATTTATTTATAGCGGGAGATGGTGATTTTCTTTTGGTTGACTTATCCCCTAGAGAACGCGCCTTATTCAGCGCCTTAATATCCTTAAAGAAATAAACGACGCAAGAATTAACTAATTAACATTGATTAATTAACAAAGATTAATTAATCAACAACTAAACCAACTCATGATTAGCTAGATAATTCTCAACGTAGGAAAGTACCGAAAGAATATCTTAATCTCATCTCCCAAGTGGAAACACTATCGTAACATGAAATAAAATAATTTTCAAGTATAAATTATCAACTAATTATCAACAAACTTTTCAACAGCCTATACACTATAAACCAATAATATTTGCTAAACTTTTTCTTTTTTCTGTTTATAATAAGTGTATAAAATCTTATGTTCTAAGTCTGGTTTTGCCCTTAACCATTCAAAAATTTTTTTAATTTCTAAATTTTCATGAATTAAACAAACTTTTTTATTTTTATCTAATTCATAAAACGCTTCTATTCTTTTTTGTCTAATTGCTGAAGTTGTTGGTATTGATTGTCCGCCGCCGCCATTACAACCTTCTGGACAAGCCATTACTTCTATATAATCATAATTTAATGCATTATTTAAAACTGACTCAATATTACCAATACCATTAACTACTGCTACACGTAAAATTTTATTATCAATTTTTATTTTCGCTTCTTTAACGCCAATTAGTCCTTGTACTTCTTTAAAATTTAAATTATCAAAACAAGAATTATTTTTTTTATTATTATAAATTAAATTTAACGCTGTTTGCAAAACAAGCTCAGCTCTATTTTTACCAACGCTGCAAGTAACTGCTTCTTCAGTTGATTTATTAAAAAAATTATTAACAAAAGAATTTTTAAGTTTCCCAAATTCAATATGGTTTTTTTTAAACATCCAAATTAATTCACGAATAGTCAAAACATAATCTACTGGCCAATTATTTTTAATTTTCAATTCTACGCGAGATACTTCAAATTTTTTAGCAGTGCAAGGCATTACTGATACTACAATTATTTCTTTAGGATCAATCTTTAATTGTTCAGCCCAATAAGTTTTGATTATACCGCCATTATAAATATGAGGCGATCGCGTGATTGTTAAATTAGGAATAAATTTAGGATAAAAAAATTCAACATACTTAACCCATGCTGGGCAACAAGAAGTAAACATAGGCAAATTAGTTGATGGCAATTGTTCCTTTTTGCATTTTTTTAATCTTTCTATTAATTCTTGCGCTTCTAATATAGCAGTCATACTAGTGCTAACATTAACATCAAAAACATAATTAAAACCCAAACAACGCAACCCCGCCACTATTTGTCCAATAGTATTTTTGTTATAAGGTAAATCAAATTTCTCATTAATTCCAGCTTGTATTAAAGGATCAAATTGAACTACTACTATTTTGTTTTTACTATTAATCGCTTGCTCAACTATTTCCCAATGAGCTTGCTCCTGCGCTGCGCCAACAGGACAATGAACAGCGCATTGACCACAATAAATACAATCTGTTTTAGCAATATTTTTTTTAACATTTAAGGATTGCGCTGTATCAACAGGTACAATCTCCTGCTCTATTCCTTTACCAATTAATTTTAAATAATTAATATTTTGCTGAAGTGAGCAAGCATTAAGGCAATTACGGCAATCTATACATTGACTACCATCAATTTCAACTGCATTGGCAAATTTATAAATTTTTCTTGTTTTTTTTCGATCATTAAAACGAGTTAATTTAATTTTATACTTGTTGGCTAAATCTAAAAGCGGGCAATCAAATCGCCATAAACAACTCGGACACTTTTCAATATGCTCAGCAAATAATAATTCTAAATTTAAATTACGCGCTTTTTTAACTCGCTCAGTATTGGTTTTTATTTCTAATCCATCTTCAACTTTAACATGACAAGAAGGTGCTAATCTGGGTCTATTTTTTATTTCCACTAAACAAATTCTACAATTGGCTTTAATAGGAAAATCAGGGTGATTGCAAAGCCCTGGTATGTCAATATTATTATTTTTTGCAACTTGCATAATAGTCTGATCTGACGAACAAACTATTATTTTATTATCAATTTTTATTTTAATATTTTTCATGAAAAACAATTTATTTGCAATATTTAATAATTGCTTTTCTTAAGTCATAAGACAAGTTAAGTTGTGTATCAGGAATTAATGGCAAAACATTTTTTATAAAACTGCTAATAGGCACAAATACTGATGTGCCTAAATTGCAAAAAGAAGATTCTTTTAAATTATTTAATAATTCAAAAAATAATAACCAATCAATTTTTTCTGTCTTAATTATTTCATTAAGACGAAATAAGCCTTCACGGCAGGGAGTGCATTGACCACATGATTCATTACTAAAAAATTCCAATAAATTTTCTATAACTTGCTTGGCTTGATGCTTTTCAATGCTAAAAACAATAATTGAACCAATCCCATTAACAATTTTTTTAAGTTGCTTGCTGTTTAATATTTCTCCTGCAGCATTTCCACCAACTTGCACGAAAAAAGGAAAATCAGGAAAATTATCAGTTTCTTGTAAAATTTTTTGAATTGTAAAATTAGTTGGCAATTGATAAACTCCATTATGAAAACAATCCCCATTAATACTATAAAACCTTAAATTTTTATACTCATTTGACGCGATC
>JAHJAP010000016.1 GCA_018813805.1 Patescibacteria group bacterium | reverse complement strand
TATTTAAATTTCTAATATAGGGGCTGTCGCCGAATACCGTATTCGGCGACAGACCCATAAAATTTTATGATTAAAGAAAAAATTTCAGGTAAACAATTAAAACAACTTTTAAAAGCGCAGTCAAAAAAAATAGTTTATTTTATTGAAGCGCTTGATGCTACAGAAGAGGAAAAACAAGCATTTTATACTTTAATAAAAGATATGTCTTTAAAGCAAATTGATCGTTTGGTTGATATTTTAGAAAGTCATTATTTAGATGAAATAACTAAAAATGAAGATGATAAATTAAAAGAACGTTTTAAGAAAATAAAAGAAAAAATTGATTTGAAAAAAGCTGATTTAGAAAAAGACATTATGTGGAATATTCAAAAGTTATCTAATAAATTAGAAGATTTTAAAAAAATTAAGGAAATAAGAAATTTAATATTTTAAAAATATGCCAAAACAATTAGAAGATATTTTTGTTAATTCTAATCCCGAAAATCCTAAAGAAGCAAAGGCAGAGGGAAAAGATATAAAACAAGAAAAAGTTTTACAAACAGAAAGTCCTTTTATTAATCTTGAAAAATCTAAAATAAAAGAACAAGAAACAAAGAAAGAAAATTGGATAAAAAGAGCAGGGGATGGGTTATTAAAAAATAAAGTAGCTATTGGAAAAATGCTTTCAGGAGTGGCTGGTTCTTATTTCGGGGTGAAAATTATTTATGATTTACCTGCGTGGATTAAACAAAAAAAAGAAGTAAAAGAAGAACAAGAAGTGCTTAATGAAACTTTAAAAATTATTAACAATGCCATAACAGATAGAAAAAAAGAAAAAAAAGAAGAGAAAGAAGAATTAAAAACAGAAGAAGAAATTAAAGATGAGAATAGAAAAAAAGAAATACTTAATAAATTAAAGGAAATTAAAGAAGGAGAAAGGAATGGGGGGCAAGAAAAAAAAGAAGGAGAAAAAGAAGAGAAAGAAGGAGAAAAGGGCGGGGGTCAAAAAAGTAAAGAAGAAGAAAAAGATGAATTAAGACAAGAATTATCTTTAATAAGAATGAAAGATAAGGGATATAAGAACTTGGTAGATGCAGCAAAATTATTTAAAAAGAATATTGATCAAGCAGAATATGTTGATGAAAAAGATAGAAAAATGTTAAAACAAGAATTGGGTTTAATAATGAAGGGGTGTGTAAAAAAGGAAGAAAATATTATTAACGAACAAAATCAAGAAGTAACAGAAGTTATTTCAGATTATGTAGAAACCAAAATCAAAAAAATGCAAATTGTAAAAGAAGGATTAAATTCATTTTGTACTTTTACTGGTAATTATGCCTTAAAAGGTCTTACTTATGGAGCATGCGCTTTAGTAGAAAGAGGACAGAAGATTGCGCAACAAGATAGTAGAAAAACAAGATTAGAAGAAAAAAGAACAAAATTAAAAAAGTCATTGAATGAAGAATTACCAAAACAAGAAGTAGAACAAAAAGAAAAAGATAATTTTGTAAAAAAATTAATAATAAATGGCATTAAAGAAACACTCCATGATGCATTTAAGAAAGATGTAGAATTTAAAGATAGATTAAAAGCATACGGTGTTTTAGCGCGTTTTGTTAGTATCGGGCTTTTAGGGGGGCAAGAGGTTTTTTCAGAAGGAGGAGGCGCACTTTCTAAAATCTTTGATATAGATCGTTATTCGGATCGTTTAGATGAAATAAAAAAAGCTAAAGGGATATTTGGTACAATCAGATCTATTACAAATATTGATGAAACAATAGAAAGAACTACACAGATCGGAGAAGGAGCTGCGCGATTTGGAAAAAAAGCTATGCAATCATCGGGATTAATAGCTGAAGAAGCATTTGGATCAACAGAAATACAAGAAGCAGTAAATAGCGGAGGTATTAAGCTTAGAACGCCAGAAGTGTCAGAAGCGCCAAAAGCTGAACAGTTAGATTTTTCTGATGCAACTATTCGTAAGGGCGAGGGGATTGAACATGTTTTAATTAGGCAATTAAAGACAAATCCAGAAAATTTTGGATTTAAGGGTAATCTTAATAATGCAGATGCTGTTAAAGAATGGGCTGGCGGTGAAGCTCATAGAATGGCGATTAAAGCTGGTTATGTTGATTTAAAAACAGGACAAGAAATTAGAATTGGAACTAAAGGAATTGATAGTGTTGCTTATGTTATAGAAAAAAATCAGGAAGGCGAATTAAGTATTCATGAACATTTTAAAAATGATGAAAAAGTATTTAAATCTGTAGAAATCCATAAATTAGCAGAAGATTTTAAAAGCGCTAAATTTGAGGGTAAGGAGCTTGAGTCTTATGAATATAAACATGGACATAAAATAGTTGAACATCCTCAATCAGATGCTCATCATACAACACCAAAAGGAAAACCAAGCGAAACGTACAAGATAGTTGAAGATAAAGAAGCATTATCACCAAAAGAACAAAGCGAAACGTACAAGATAGTTACAAATAAAGAAAATTATCAAATATTAAGAGCCATAGATAAAAATTTAACTGATACAGAATTTGTAGCCATGGCAAAAAGCGGAGAAGCTAAAACGATATTAGATTTTGTAAAGGCTCATGAAAAAGGCAATGTATCGTATGGTTTTATACAATATATGGAAGCTATAGACGCTGTTCGATTGGTTCAAGAAACAAAAGCGAATATAAGCTATGAAGAAGCTTTTAAGCATTTTGATTTTTTAAAAGGCCTTAAAGGCAATCCTAACGCAATGGAAGCAGCTGTAGAGGTATTTAATGGAAAAATAGATAAAGACATTTTTGGTAAATTATTTAGTGAAGGAGTAGACGAGAAAAATTTTTATTTTAAAAATGGGGTTTGTAAACTAAAAGAGGTTATAGAGGGGTTTGATTATGTTGTTCAAGAAAAAAATGGAGTAATAAAGTTTTGGATTGATGGTCCATCCCTCCAGAATTTTGGAAAACCAGGAATGGTTTTAAATAATGAAAATCTTGCAGAAGCAAAAAATTTTTTAGAAGATAATAAAGATTACGTCAAAAAATTTAGAGAAGCTCAATCCTAGGCCATTTGAATGTGACAGTCAGGACATGAGTTATTAAAATTATTTTTACTCCGTATTTGCGGGGCATTAATACAGCCATGTCCCAGCAGCTCGACCAACTTAAACTTTTTCCAAATTTTTTGACACTGTCTTTCTATAAATCATCTAAAGGACTTTCTGTTTCTTTTTAACTTTTGCGTGAAGATTTGAGTATAAATTTACATTGTCTCTAATCTTTTGTGGCTTAACAATTTTTGAATTACATTTGATTTATTATAATGGGCTTTTAATTTTTTTAATACTTGGATTGGTAACCCTTGTATATAATTGCGTTGTCCGGATATTCTGGTGTCCTAAAAGTTCTTGTACATATCTAACGTCAACACCATTTTCTAATAAATGTGTTGCAAAGCTGTGACGCAGTGAATGAAAAGTAGCGTCTTTTTGAATGCCTGATTTTTTAAGCGCGTTTTCAAAAACTTTTTGCGCGGTTCGCTCTGTTAATTTTCCTCCACGCTCGCTTAAAAATAAATAATCATTTCCTGCTCTATTAAAAATTAAATTTATAATATTATTTTTTATCTTTTCAGGAAAAATTGTAATCCTGTCTTTATTTCCTTTCGCGCTCTTAATATGTATTGTTAGTTCTTCTATGTCTACATCTTTTATTTTCAAATTTACAGCTTCGCTTACTCGCAAACCAGCGCCATATGACAAGGATATAAGAATTTTATGTTTTAGATTGCTAATCAAACCGATTATTTTTTTAATTTCGCTTCTAGATAAAACAACGGGAAGCTTATTTGATGTTTTAGCAAATTTAATATTTATTTCAATATTGCTTTTAAAAATTTCACGATAAAAATATTTTATAGCATTTAAATGCAAATTAACAGTTTGCGGAGATTGTCCCCTGCCATGTTTTTCCAATAAGTATTTTTTAATAAGTGGCGCATTAGGCTCTTTGGTAATGTTTCTAATATAACGAAAATAATCTGAAAGACAAAGCAAATAACTTTTAATAGTCTTACGGCTATAATACCGCAGTTTTAATTCATTTTCAATTTTATCTAAAAGCTCTTGTAATTTCATGGATTTATGATAATCTTAAAGATGTGGATATTGTTGATGTAATATAAATATACCAACAATTCGCATAATATACAAGTTTCTGTATATTATGCAACAAACACTACGCATAATAACGAGTTA
>JAHJAP010000113.1 GCA_018813805.1 Patescibacteria group bacterium | reverse complement strand
TTAATTTTATATTAAATCCATAAAGATAAATAAAATTAAAAATAAAATTATCTTGATAAGGAATAATGAATTTAGGTAATGTAAAAATAAAAGGTGTTAATTCATTTTCAGAATTAGAGGCTATATTTTTTTCTAAAAAATAAAAACTTATTGGTAAAATAATTGAGCTTAAGATAAAAATTAGCGCAAAATAATATTTTTTAATTTTAGAATTGTCTGAATAAAAAATCGTTAAAAATATTGCAAAAAGCAAGGCTGGCAAGCCAGCTATTGGTTGAATTGTTAAGGCAGCCAGGGCTAATAAATAAATTAAAATTAAATCAGCCATGTTAGTACAAATTATTCCCAATAAGATAATCAATAATAAAAAAAGATAAGATAAATTTTGCGGGGTAGTAATAATAAAAAATGTATAAGGAAAAATTAACAAAAACAGAATTAAAAGTTTTGAAATGTGATTTTGAGAAAACCATTTGATTAATACTTTATGTAAAATAATTGGCAAAAATATGGCAGCAAATAAAGGCACTAACAATTTATCTAGCCAGATTATTGAAATATTTGTTAATTTATGAATAATTACAAGCAAGCTATATTGACCTAAATAATATAGTGGTTTAGGATCTACAGATCCTGTTTTATCTATTAATTCCATTGTTGTTTGGTGAATTAACGGATCAAAGCCATAATTGATTTTATAAACCAACCAGGCAATTGAAAATGATAAAAAATAAAAAGCGCTAATCAAAAAAATTAAAAAATTTTCAGAAGTTGAAGTATTGTATGAAATATTGCATTTAGAAGTATTTCTAATAATTAATAATAATAAAATTAAGCTTGTTAGGGCATAAATGAAAAAAAACCAAATAGAAACAACTTGCCATGGAGAAATTATTGATTCAGCTGTTTGACTGGCATAAAGTAAATAAAAATTTGCAGTTAAGCACAACAGATAAATTATAATCAATATAAAATCAATAAAATTAAATTTTTTCTTTTCTTTGGAAATATTATTATTTTGACTTGAATTAACTAAAGAATTTTTTATATTAAAATAGCTAAAAATAATAGTTAAAACAAAAGCTAAAATTAAACTTATTATTACTTTTGTTTTATTTAAATCAAAAAAATAATAAACAAACGCGCCACTGATAATTAGACACGAGACAAATATTAAAATTGTTGTTATTATTGAATTGTAATTTGGGAATTTAGGCCAAATATGGTATTTTGCAATAGATTTGTTTAATTTGATATTATTCATATTTTCAATATAACACATTCCATGTTAATTAATATATGCTAGAAAAAGTACATAATTATTTTAAAAAAAATTGGCGCATAACAGTATTAATTATTATAGCTGTTTGTTTTTTTATTGGTACTAGTAGTTTTAATTATTTTACTCAAAAAAATAATTTTGTAAAATGGTTATCGCCTGATGAAACTGCTAATTATGCTTTTGCTAAATTATATAGTCAGCAAAATTATTTGCAATTTTTTGATTCTGCTAGTTTATATGCAGCTGACATTGTTCATCCTCGCAGTTTTCGTTCTGACGCAGGATGGCTTAAACCAGTTAGTTTTTTGGGAATTATTTTAATTTATGGCAAAATTGCCAGTTTAGTTAGTTATAAAATAATACCATATTTAACGCCGCTAATCGCAGGTATTGGTATAATTTTTTATTATTTATTAATAGCAAAAATATTTAACAGACGATTAGCCTTTATTGCAGCCTTACTTTTAGCTTCTTTTCCTGTTTATATTTATTACAGCGTTCGCAGCATGTTTCACAATGTTCTTTTTACGGTTTTGTTAATTATCGGGCTTTATTTTATTACTTTTTTATCAGTTAAAAAATCTGTTAATAACAAAATTGATTATAAAGGATTGATTTTTGCTTGTTTAAGCGGTATTTTTATTGGTTTGGCAATTATTACGCGAACATCAGAATTGCTTTGGTTAGGGCCATTATTAGTAATTTTATTGTTATTTAATATAAAAAAAATTGATTTAGTTAAAATTTTAATTTTTTTGTCTTTTCTTTTTTTTGCGCTTTTGCCAGCTGCTTATTGGAATAAAATTTTATATGGCTCATATTGGCAAGGAGGATATTCTGAAATGAACAATTCTATTGTTGAATTAACGCAAACTAGCGTTGGTTTTGTTAAGACAATTTTATCTAGCTCAACAAATATAACAGAAAAATATGGTTTTATTAAAGATATTTTATCTCAATTTAAAAAAAATATTTTCTTTTTTGGTTGGCATCCTGATTTTGGCTTAACTATGCTGAATCGTTATTTTATTAAAATGTTTTGGTGGTTATTTTGGCCAGCTGTTTTGGGGGTATTAATATTTATTAGTAAAATAAAAAAATGGCAAGTCAAGGATTATGCTTATCTGTCTTCTTATACTGTTATTTCAATAATTCTTTTATTGTATTATGGCAGTTGGAATTTTTTTGATAATCCCGATCCAACAAAATTTACTATTGGCAATTCTTATACCAGATATTGGCTATTTATTTATTTAGGGGCTTTGCCATTTGTTAGTTTAGTAATTAATAAATTTGCTGATTTATTCAAGTGTAAAATTTTTGGTATTATTACCAAGACAACTATAGTATTATTTATAACATTTATTTCTTTAACATTTGTTTTAATCGGATCAGAAGAAGGCCTTATTCCTACTGCTAAAAAGCAAGCTATTGCAATTAATCAATTAACAGAAATTTTAAAATTAACTGAAAATAATTCAGTTATTATTAGCCGTTATCATGATAAATTATTATTTTCTGAACGTAGAGTTATTGTTGGCTTATTTAATGATCCTAAAATGAATTATCAATATGCTAAGCTAGCCGAAATATTGCCTGTTTATTATTATAATTTTTCTTTTAGGGCAAAAGATCTTAATTATTTAAATAATAATAAATTACCTAAGTTTAATTTGCAAATTAGTAAAGTTAAAAAAATAACTGAAGATTTTACACTATATAAACTTAATTTTGTCACTAATAAATAAAAATATAAATTGTGTTAACGAACAAACCACATTATTAAATTTTGTTTTAAGCCCTTTACATTTTGTTCAAGTCCACGAACATAATTGACACATTTTATACATTAATTGTTGCGCGTCTTATAATATATATAAGCTGTGGATAACTGCGATTATATTTTGGATAACATTGTTGATAAGTTGTGATATTGTAATAAGCGCAATTTATAATTTTTTAATTTTTACAAATATATTATAGTTGAGCTATTATAAAATCGTAAAACATTAATAAAAGAAATATGTTGAAAATATTAAAGAAATCTAAAATATCTTTGGCAAGATTAGGTGTTTTAACAACTCCTCATGGACAAATTGAAACACCTTTTTTTATGCCAGATGCCACAAGTGCTGTTATTAAAAATTTAACCAATGAAGATTTGTATGTCTTAGATTTAGACTCTTTTGTAGTTAATACTTATCATCTTTATTTACAACCAGGATTGGATATAATTAAAAAAAGCAAAGGAGTTCATAATTTCATGAATTGGTCAAAGCCAATTCTTTCTGACAGCGGTGGTTATCAAGTTTTTTCTTTAATTCATAAAAATAAAAACAATGGCAAAATTTTAGATGACAAAGTTATTTTTAAATCATTATTAAATGGATCAAAACATGAATTAACTCCAGAAAAATCTATTCAAATTCAATTTATTTTAGGTACAGATATGATGGTAGTTTTAGATGATTGTCCGCCTAATAGCTACAAAGAAAGCCAGATTAGCCAAGCCGTTGATAGAACTATTGTATGGGCTAAACGCTGTCTTGATGAATTTAATAAGCAAATTAAAAAATATCGCTTATCTAATGATAAACAGCCATTATTGTTCGCAGTTATTCAGGGAGGTGATAATGAAAAATTACGTCAATTATGCGCTAAAGAGTTGATAAAATTGGGGTTTGCTGGCTATGGTTTTGGCGCGCGTCCAGTTGATAGTTCTGGAAAGTTTTTAAAAAATATTTTACAATTTACAGCTAATTTAATACCAGAAAATAAATTGCGTTTTGGTTTAGGAATTGGTTTGCCTGAAGATATTGTTAATTGTGTACGTATGGGCTGGGATATGTTTGATTGCGTTATTCCAACTCGTGAAGGTCGTCATGGAAAACTTTTTTTTCAAAAAAATGATTTTCAATTTTCAATTTTTGATAGTCAAAAAGAATATTTAAAATTTTATCAAACAATTAATATTAATAATGCTATTTATAAAAAAGATTTTTCTCCGATTAATTCTGATTCGCAATTACCTTTACTTTGTCAATATTCCCGCGCTTATCTTCATCATTTGTTTAAAATTAAGGATCCATTGGCCGGACATTTGGCTAGCTTGAATAATTTAGAATTTTATATTAAATTAATAAAAGATATTAGATTAGCTATTTTAGTAGATAAAATTTAATAGCTTCTAGACATTTACTTTTAGTTTTGTTAGAATGAATTTATTAAGGGTCTGTCGC
>JAHJAP010000112.1 GCA_018813805.1 Patescibacteria group bacterium | reverse complement strand
ATAATTTAATAATTTTTTATTATGAATTTTTTTTATGAATAGTATAGAATCTATTAAAGAATTTTGTTCGTTTAAGAAAAAAAGATGCTGGTTTAAATGGCTTGGATTAATTATTTTAATTTTGTTTACTTTTATCGCAGGAATGATTTTTACGCAAAAAAGTGAAATAGCAAGGCAGTTTACTTTAAAAAAAGCTGAATACACTGGACAGATTTTAAATAAGTACGGTTTAATACCCAGGGATAAATTAAGCCAAGATGTTGATTTTAATCTTTTTTGGAATGTTTGGGATTTATTGCACGAGCAATATGTTGAAAAAGACAAACTTAACGAAAAACAAATGTTTTATGGAGCCTTGCGTGGCTTGACAGCGTCTTTGAATGATCCTTACACAGTTTTTATGGATCCTAAAGTTGCCGAAGAGTTTGCTAATGATTTAACTGGTACATTTGAAGGTATTGGCGCAGAGCTTGGAATAAAAAATAATATTTTAACTATTATTGCGCCTTTGGCCGAGATGCCTGCTGAAAAAGCAGGCCTTAAAGCAGGCGATAAAATATATGCTATTAATGGTATTTCAACTGCTGGCATAACAATAGACGAAGCTGTTAGTAAAATTCGCGGTCCTAAAGACACAGAAGTAACTTTGATTATTTCTAGGAATGGTTTAGATAAAGCGCGAGATGTTAAAATAAAAAGAGGAATAATCGTTGTAAAAAGCGTTAATACAGAAATGCGTACTGACGAAATTTTTGTTGTAAGAATTTCTAATTTTAATGATGACACGCAAAAATTATTTAAAAAAGCGGTTGTTGAGATTATTGCTAAAAATCCAAAGGGCATTATTTTAGATTTGCGTAATAATCCAGGAGGTTATTTAGATACTGCCATTGAAGTTGCTAGTGAATGGGTAGAAGATGAAGTGGTTGTTACTGAAAAATTTACAGAAGAAAAGAAAAATGAGTATCTTGCTAGAGGTAGGGCCAGATTAAAAGATTTTCCAACAGTAATTTTAGTTAATCAAGGCAGTGCTTCAGCTTCAGAAATCGTAGCAGGCGCTCTAAAAGATACTGAAAAAGCAATTATTGTTGGTAAAAAAACTTTTGGAAAAGGATCAGTGCAAACTTTAAAAGAATTAAAAGATGGTTCTTCGGTTAAGGTAACTGTTGCTAAATGGTTGACACCTAAAGGTAATTGTATTAATGACCAAGGTATTATGCCTGACGTGGAAATTGATTTGACCATAGAAAATTTTAATAATTTGAAAGATCCACAATTAGACAAAGCATTAGAAATATTAAAAAAATAAAAATTGAATACTATGGAAAAAAAGAATATAAAACAATCAAATGTTAAATATTTATTCGTTGTTGGCGGAGTTATGTCTGGAGTTGGCAAGGGGATAACCTGCGCTTCTATTGGTAAAATTTTGCAATTAAAAGGCTATAAAGTTAGCGCTATTAAAATTGATCCTTATATTAATGTAGATGCGGGCACTATGAATCCAATTGAACATGGCGAAGTATTTGTTACTGAAGATGGAGATGAAACTGATCAGGACGTTGGTAATTATGAAAGATTTTTAAATCAAAATATTTTAAGTGATAATTACATGACAACAGGCCGTGTTTATCAAACAGTTATTACTAAAGAAAGAAATTTGGGATATAATGGCAAATGCGTTCAAGTAGTTCCTGATATTCCAAATGAAATAATCGCGAGAATTAAACAAGCTATTAAAAAAACTGAAGTGGATATTATGATTATTGAAATTGGTGGCACAGTAGGGGAGTATGAGAATCTTTTATTTTTAGAAGCTGCTCGTATGATGCATTTGACTGAGCCAAAAAATGTTTTATTTATCATGGTTTCTTATTTGCCGATTCCTTTAAAAATTGGCGAAATGAAAACTAAACCAACCCAGCATGCTGTTAGAGCTTTAAACTCAGCTGGCATTCAGCCTGATTTTATAATTGCTCGTTCTAGAATTAATATTGACGCATCTCGTAAAGAAAAAATTGCTATTTTTTGTAATATTCAAGAAAACGACGTTATTGGAGCGCCTGATGTAGATTCTATTTACGAAGTGCCGCTTAATTTTGAAAAAGATAATTTAGGTGCAAGAATTTTAACCAAATTTAATTTACCTGATAAGGGTAAGAATTTAAAAGAATGGAGCGCAATGGTTAAACGCATAAAATTAGCTAAAAAAACTACTAAGATAGGCATTGTTGGAAAGTATTTTTCTAGTGGGGATTTTTGTTTGACTGATTCTTATATCTCAGTTATAGAAGCTATTAAACATGGCGCAATGGTTAATAATTGTCAACCGATTTTAGATTGGATTAATGCTGAAGATATAGAAAAAAATGGTACGAGAAGTTTGAAGCAATATGATGGAATAATTGTACCTCAGGGTTGGGGAGTGCGTGGGTCAGAAGGAAAAATTAAGGCCATTAAATATTGCAGAGAGAATAAAGTGCCTTATTTTGGATTGTGCTATGGAATGCAAATGGCAGTGATTGAGTTTGCTAGAAATATTTTAGGTTTTAAAAAGGCTAATAGCGAAGAGATTGATCCAAAAACAGCTTATCCAGTAATTCATATTATGTCTGATCAAAAAGAAATGCTTGCCAAAAAGCAATATGGCGGAACAATAAGATTGGGTGGTTGGCCATGCCAAATTGTACCACATACACATTTATATGAAGTTTATCAGAAAAAATTTTTAGTAAATAATGATAAAAATATAATTATTTCTGAACGGCATCGCCATAGATACGAATTTAATAATGATTATAGAGAAAAGTTTTCTCAGGCAGGACTTAAAATTTGCGGTACTTCACCAGACAATAAAATAGTTGAAGCTATAGAGATTACTAATCATCCTTTTTTTATTGGTACGCAATTTCATCCAGAATATATTTCTCGCCCATTAAATCCACATCCATTATTTGTAGAATTTGTTAGAGTTTGTTTAAAACAAAAGAAGAGATTATAAAAAACAATCTCTATTTTTGAGAGAAAATTGATTGCTAAATTTTTATAAAATTTATCAATTTTATTTCTGCGGTATAATATTGACGATTTTGCTGGATACTAATTTGTTATTAAATTTGCGTAATTTTTTAGTAGTAAATTTAACAAAACCAGCAATTATTGCAAATAAAGTATCATCTTTACCTTTTTTAACATTTAAACCAGGATGATATTTAGTGCCGCGTTGACGTATTAAAATAGCGCCAGATTTAGCAAATTGACCATCTTGGAGTTTTACGCCTAAACGTTTACTTTGTGATTCGCGACCCAGCGCTGTTGAACCGCCAGCTTTTTTATGAGCCATATTACAGTAATTTTTAATTTTCAATTAAAATTATGTGAAGATTAAAAATTTAAAAAATATTTTAAAATTATAAAATTAAGTTTTTTCTTTAATTTAATAATAGCAAAAAATTAAAGATTGTCAAGCATAATTGATTGTGAATTTATTAAATGTTAAACTATTGATTAAGTTTAATATTATGAAAAATTTAAAAAAATTTAAACAAGGATTTACTATTATTGAATTATTGGTAGTTATTTCTATATTTGGAATGATTTCAACCGCTGCAACAGCGAGTTTGAGTTTAATAAGAAGTAGAGCAAACGAACATAAGGCGCAAATAGACCTTGCAACTTTAAGTAAGGCAATAGAGTTGCTTTATTTTGATACTGGGCAGTATCCATATGGCCTTAGCGCTAACCCCTGTCTTGTAGATGAAAAAAATTTATTTTTAAATGATAAAATAGCTGGACTTGTAGATTTTGATGGTGTAATTTTTAAAAAAGAAAAAAGATGGGCTGGTCCTTATATGAATCAAATTCCTAATGATCCTTGGAAAAAAATGTATAAATTTAGCGCAAATTATATTTGTAACAAAACAATAAAAGGATGTAAAGATAATGATTCAGCAGTGCGAGCTATTTATTCCATGGGTTTAAATAATTTAGATAGTACTGAAGAAGAAAGAAAAGACGATATAGTATTGCCTTTGTGTACTGGAAATTATGTTGCCTCATCAACTCCACAAGCAGATTCTCCACAAGCAGATTCTCCTGACGAAGATTTGTTACCAGTATTACCTACATTTGCCATGAATGGTTTAGTCACTCCCTATGATTTTGGAGGAAATTTTTATCATGAACAAGAAATGTTTTATGCTTTTGATCAAAATAGTCAGGAATTTAATCCAATGAAATATTATCAAGGACGTATTGCAGGAGAAGGGTCTTGGCCTTACCAAGAATATTCTTATGATGCAGGAGGATTTAAAGTTGTAGGGAAGGATGGATCAAAATATTTTGGAAATTCAAACTGGATTCCAAGCCCTATAACTTTAACCGGAAATAATATAAAAGCATATTATCATTACGACACGCCTCTTTATGGATATTATAAATATAATAAAGTAGATACAGAATATACTTCTTCTTATATTCATAGAAATGGTGATTATCACCCAAGAGAATATAAATTTAGCTATAAAGATCAGAAAAGTGGTGTTGCTATGGAAGGTATTGGAGGAAAAGCTTATTTTGGAAATTCAGATTGGATTCCAAGCCCTATAACTTTAACTAATAATAATATAAAAACATATTATCATTTTGCTAACGCTGATTATGGAACTTATAAATACAGTGATTCAAATATAGATTATACATCT
>JAHJAP010000111.1 GCA_018813805.1 Patescibacteria group bacterium | reverse complement strand
TTGATTAAGTCCCTCAAATTTCCCACTTTCTGGTTTGAACCAACACCACAAGGTTTGTTTATGCTTTCAATCGCTTTCGGACAATCAAAATATTTCGTAGACAATCTGCGAGAGAATGTAAAACGAGGTTTGAGACAAAAAATACGCAACGGCGTTTGGCCCGGCTGGGCGCCAGTGGGCTATACTAATAATCCAAAAACGAGAGCGATTGATATTGATAAAAGCAAGTCGCCGAAAGTTAAAAAACTTTTTGAGCTTTATGCCACTGGCGAATACACCTTAAAATCTCTCGCAAATTTGTGTAAAGAAAAAGGTTTGCATGGAAATCTCGGCAAAGAAATTGCAATCGGCAATATCCAAAAAATTCTACAAAATATTTTCTACATTGGTCTGATGAAATATGGTGGGGAAATTTTTGAGGGACAACACGAGCCGTTAATTTCAAAGAAGCTTTTTGATAAATGCCAAGAAGTAATGGCAAAGCGTGGAAAAGTGCAAGAAATTCGCAAACATAATTTCGCTTTTCTTGGCCTACTAAAATGTTCTTCTTGCGGGGCAAGTATCACCGCTGAAATTCAAAAGGGGCATAACTATTATCGTTGCACTAAGAAAAAAGGATTGTGTCAAGAAAAGCATTATTTACGCGAGGAACTTTTAACAGAACAAATTGAATCATTTCTTCAAAAAGTTTCTTTGTCGAGCCAAGACACCAAGAAAGTTTTGGTGGCGTTAGATAGCGAACAAGAACAAGCGAAACAACAAGCTCAATCAAAAGTGGAAATTTTGAAAGAGCAATTAAAACAGGTAGAAACAAAATTAGCAAAATTGCTAGATGTGTTTTTGAACGACGCTTTATCCACAGAAGAATACGCCTCCAAAAAACAAGAATTGTTGTCGCAAAAAATGGAGTTTCAGGAAAAAATTAGCGACTTTGAGCAAAAAGGTTTGTCTTGGCTCGAACCGGCTCGTGAATTTGTTTTATCGCTTAATCAAGCCTCAAAGATAGTGGAAACGGAAAACAAAGAAGAAATGACAACATTTCTTAAAAATATCGGCTCGAACCACATTTTACAAAACCGCCAATTGATTTTTTCGCCCAAAATTCCTTACGATTTGGTCGCCGAGCGAAGCGAGGCGAGCCAACGAAATTTGACTTTTCCTTACTGGTGCACTTGTGAGGAATCGAACCTCAATTATTAGCTCCGCAAGCTAATGTCCTATCCGTTGAACGACAAGTGCTAATAAAATAAAAAAAATAAGATTTAAAAAATTTTATTTCTCTTATTTTAGTATTTAATTCTATCATTAAATACTATATTTACTAAATTCCTAAATTTTATCAAATTTTTTATGAACTTTACAGTCCTTGTTTTATAACTTAAATAATTTAGTCAAAGCTTCTGATAAGGGTTGGTCTGTGCGTTCTAAATCTTCTGGCAAATACTTTAACAAATTTTCTCTAATTAATAAAGGGTTCATATTTTCAAGCGGTATTGATAGCCTTGTCTTAACTACATTTTTAAACTCAAAATAAATATTTTTAATCTCTTGTTTGGGTTTATATATAATAGCAAAATGCTTTATTTCATCATAATCATAAAAACTTTTACCAACAGCAATGCCCTCGTCAGTTAAAGAAAAAATTAATTTATTAGGATTTTGCCCATCATTAATAACAATAACTAAAGTTACAATAATTATAATAACAGCAAATAAAAAATTACTAGTAAAAAAAGAATAAATTATAAATGAAAGAGAAATAATACTAGCCATAATATACCATTTTTTCCCTCGATTATGCTTTTGATATTCAGAAATTTTCCAGCTAGCAAATTCGCGCCCATTGTTTAACGCTTGATCTAATTTTTCCATATTTTTTTAATTGACAAAATAAATTATATTTTATATGTTTATTATAGCATAAATCAAAAAAATAAAAAATAATGTACTGTTGCAGAATTGAAGTTACTTTTTGTTGTGGATAAAATTTAAGAAAATTAAGTGAATAAAATAATGAT
>JAHJAP010000110.1 GCA_018813805.1 Patescibacteria group bacterium | reverse complement strand
TATTAATAAAATATTAATATTTAACACTAAAAAAAATTCTTGGTAATTTTTTTGTTTGCCAAGATTATTTTAGTATATTTTGTTTTTAGATGATTAAGGAAAACAAAATCATTAATTCAAAAGAATTTATTGAAATGCAAGGAGAGGTGTTGGAGTTAATGCCATCAGCTACTTTTAAAGTTATGTTGGAAAATGATCATGAGATTGCGGCGCATCTTTCAGGAAGAATGCGAATTAATAAAATACGTTTGTTGCCTGGCGATAAAGTGCAAGTGCAGATTAGTCCTTATGATTTAACTAAAGGTAGAATAACTTATCGATTTTAATTTTTATTAATATGAAAGTACGGGTCAGTGTTAAAAAAATTTGTAAAGACTGTCAAGTGCTTAGGCGTAAAGGTCGTGTGTGCGTTATTTGTAAAAATCCTAAACATAAACAAAGACAAGGGTAATAATTTTTAATTTATTATTATGACAGTAAGAATAGCAGGAGTAATTATACCAAATAATAAACGGGTTGAAATATCATTAACCTATATTTATGGTATTGGCAGAACTAAATCTAATGAAATATTGAAAATAGCCGGTGTTGATCCAAATATTAGAGTTAAGGATTTAACAGAACAGCAAAGTAATAAATTAAGAGAAATAATAGAAAAACAACATAAAGTAGAAGGGGATTTAAAAAGAGAAGTTTTAAGCAATATTAAACGTTTAAAAGAAATAAACTGCTATCGTGGAATTAGACATATGAAAGGCTTGCCAGTTAGGGGACAAAGAACAAAAACTAATAATCGTACTGTTCGTGGCAATGTTCGACGTACTGCTGTTTCAGGCAAAAAAATGTCAGCTCAAAAAACATAATTTACTCACAATATTTATGATTAAAGAAGAAAAAAAACAACAACAGGATGATGTTATTGATGAAAAAAGCATTGATGAAAAAAGTAGTATAGAGGAAGATAAGCCTGGATTAGAAGAACTTCCAGAAGAAGTTAGAAAAAAGTTAGAAAAAAGTAAAACAGAAAAAAAAGAAGGTTCTAGCGGTAAATGGAAAGGTAAAAAAAAGAAAAAAAATGAAAAACAAGTAAATGTTGGAATAGCTTATATCAAAGCAACCTATAATAATACCATGGTTACTCTTACTGATCTTAATGGTAATGTTTTGTCTTGGGCTAGCGCTGGTATGGCAGGTTTTAAAGGTCCTAAAAAATCAACTTCTTATGCAGCGCAAATCATTGTTAGAATTGCTATAGAAAAAGCAAAAAAATATGGCTTAACAGAAGTTAGCGCCATGATTAGCGGGGTTGGCACTGGTCGTGAATCAGCTATTAGAGCGCTTAATGTCAATGGATTAGTTGTTACTTCAATTAAAGATATAACACCAATTCCACACAATGGTTGTAGACCAAAAAAACCAAGAAGAATTTAAATTAAATTATAAATTATATACTATGGCGAGAGACTTAGGTCCAAAATGTAAATTATGTAAAAGAGAAGGCGTTAAGCTAATGCTTAAGGGTGAACGTTGTCTTATGTCAAAATGCGCTATGACCAGAAAAGGTGATTCGCAGAAAACAAATAAGACAACAGGGGGGCGCAGTCGTTCCAGTGATTATAATACGCAATTAAGAGAAAAACAGAAAACTAAAAGAATTTATCATTTATTAGAAAATCAGTTTAAATTAACTTTTTTAAAAGCATCTAAACAAAAAGGTGATGTAGGTGAAAATTTAATGAAATTATTGGAAACCAGATTGGATAATGTTATTTTTCGTTTATCTTTAGGCAGTTCAAGAAATCAGGCCAGACAATTGGTTAGTCATAGGCATTTTACAGTTAATAATAAGATTGTTAATATACCGTCTTACCAAGTAAAAAGCAATGATATTATAAAAATAAAAAAATCTAGTTTAAATAATAAACAATTTTCTAAAATAATAGATAAATTGAAAAAAGCAAATATACCTAGTTGGTTGAATTTTGACATTCAAGAAATGATTGCTAAAATTTTACATCAACCAAATAAAGAAGATTTTGAACAAGGAATTAATACACAACGGATAGTAGAATTTTATTCACGTTAATTAAATATTTAATTATTTTACACGTATGGAAATAATTGCTTTGCCAAAAAAAATTGAGTTTATTAAAGGAACAAAACCTAATCAAAAATTAGTAATTATTGAGCCTTGTTATCCTGGCTATGGCGTTACTATTGGTAATGCCTTAAGACGGGTTTTGCTTTCTTCGCTTGCTGGGACTGCTGTTGTTGGTGTAAAAATTAAAGGAGCTGAACATGAATTTATGGCTTTGCCTAATATTAAAGAAGATGTATTGGAAATTATTTTGAATTTGAAACAATTGCGTTTAAAAATGTTTACAGAAGAAACAGTTAAGTTAGAATTAGTTGCTAGAGGAGAAAAAGAGGTTACAGCAGCTGATATTAGCAAAAATGGTCAAGTAGAAATAAGCAATCCAAATTTGGTTTTAGCACATATTACTGATATGGCCGGTGTTTTAGATATGGAAATATTCGTAAAGCAAGGCAGGGGGTATGTAACCATTGAAAGTCGTGAAAATAAAAAGCATGAAACAGGTTATATAGAAATGAATTCAATTTTTACTCCAATTTTAGCTGTTGGTATTGATGTAGAAAATGTTCGTGTTGGCAAAATGATAAATTGGGATAAATTAATTTTAGATATTACAACAGACAACACTATAACTCCCGAACAAGCATTTGAATCTGCAACAAAAATTTTAATAGAACAATTTTCAGCATTGATCAGCGATAATCAAAAAAGTGAAATTATTGATAGTAGTAAAGTTCAAGAAATAACAGACAACAAAGAGCAGGATGCAAAATCAATTGATGAAAAAGTAATTCCAGAAGAAGTTAAATTAAAAAAAAGAGGACGACTTAAAAAAAGTTAAAATAAAAATATAAGAATGAGACACCAAAAAAAAGCTAAAAAATTAGATAGAAAAAAAGAACCGCGAGAGCTAATGTTGCGAAATTTAGCTTCTAGTATTATTATTTATGAAAAAGTAAAAACTACTGAAGCTAAGGCTAAGGTTGTTAGGTCAATGGTGGAAAAAGTAATTACTGTTGCTAAAAAAGGCGATTTAACTGCTAGAAGGAAATTAATTCAAATATTGCCGCAAAAAATGGCTGTTAAAAAAACTATGGAAGTTTTGGGTACTCGTTATAAAGAGCGTTCAGGTGGTTATACAAGAATTATTAAATTAGGAGCTAGAAAAGGGGACGGTGCTAAAATAGTTCAAATAGAGTTAGTATAGAATTATGAAAAATATTCAATTTAAAATTAATAGAAAATTACACAAACTTGATGCAACAGATCAAGCAACTGGTAGATTAGCTAGCAAAATCGCTCTGATTCTTCGTGGTAAAAATAAACCAGAGTATCAGCCAAATTTAGATTTAGGCGATATTGTTGAAGTTGTTAATATTAAACAGCTTAAATTTACTGGTAAAAAGTTGGAACAAAAAATGCATATTAGATACTCTGGTTATCAAGGCGGTATTAAGAAAACTAAGATTAGCGATTTATTAAAAAATAATCCGGGGGAAATTTTACGACATGCTGTTAGAGAAATGTTGCCGCCAACTAGATTACGAAATAATATAATGAAAAGATTGATTATTCAATAAATAATATTATGAGTGATAAAAAAGTGGAAATTAAAAAAACCGAAGATATCCAAAAGGAGCCTATTAAATTTAAAGGTAGGTTTATTTTTGCTATTGGACGACGTAAAACTGCTGTTGCTCAAGTTAGAATATATAAAAACGGTAGTGGTGTAATAATTGTAAATAATCAAAAAGTGGATCAATATTTTCCTTCCAAGGAATTATTTTCAATTGTTTTTCAGTGTTTAAAATTGACTGGATTAACAGATGATTTGGATGTTTCTGTAATAACCGCAGGGGGCGGTAAAAAAGCTCAAGCTGAAGCAACTCGGCATGGCATGGCGCGCGCATTGGAAATATTAAATAAAGATTTAAGGCCCAGTTTAAAAGCAAAAAATTGGTTAACCCGCGATTCTAGAAAGAAAGAAAGAAAGAAACCAGGCCTTAAAAAGGCTCGTAGAGCGCCACAGTGGTCAAAGAGATAGCAATTAGTATCTCTATAGCAAGATTATCAAATATTCACATAAAAAGAACTGCAAAACATTTTATTTTGCAGTTCTTTGTTTTTTACTAATTGGGCCTGTTGTTGAATACGGTATTCGGCGACAGACCCTATTCTACTATCCCATCAGTATTGGCGATATTATCATCTTTTAATTTAGTGGTTTGCGCACCCAAAGTTTTTTTAATAACAGTATTGGTTTCGCTGTCAGTAGCGCCAACAATTGTGCCTGGCAATAAAACTAAAATTTTATTACGATCTGTTTCAATTGGCGTAATTTCAATATTAAATTCAGCGCTAATTTGTGAAATTGAAACAGGCAAACGACCAATAGTCCAAATAACTTGATTATTTTGTTCATCATAATCAAGTGAACCAACATAAGCAAGATTTTTATTGCCCCATTTAACATAACTTGGTAATTGAACATTAACTGTTAAATTATTTAATTCATGTAAACTATTATTAATTGTCCAATAAACTTTTAAACTAGTAGTTTCGCCGACTTTAAATGGCAAAGGACCAAAACCAACAGCAATATTATCATCATTAAAATAACGAATTTGTTCTTGCAAGTTTAAATTACTATTAATTTTATTAATAATAATTTTGCTGCGATTAGTTTCGTTTGATTTAATTTCCCTGCCTTCTGTGGAAAATTGAGCATAACTTTTTATTTGTTGATTAACAATTTCTACTACTTGATCTTGTTTTTTAATTTTAATACTAAAATTAATTACGCCCCCGCTATTTTTAGCTAAAGCGGCTAAATCAGGAATTTCAGCCTTTGTCCAATTAATAGTATTATCTTTTATTTGTCCATTATTAATTTTAAGGCTATTCCAATCTAAAATATCACCTTCTAAAACAACCATAATCATAATATTTTTAAGTTCAGCAGCGCTTTTATTGGTATAATTTAAGGAATAATTTAATGTTTGTTCAAAGTTAATACCTTGATCAATTGATGAGTCATTAATAGTTAAGTCTAAATTTAAACCACTTTGCAATATTTCGTAATTTAAAATTTTTGAATAAAAAATATAAAATTTATCACCTGACAGAGTTGTTAATTTTTGTCCAAATTTTAAAATTATATTTTGATTATTGTCTTTTTTTTCTTTAACTTTAAATTTTATTTTTATTTCCTGCCCAACAGTTCCCAAATTATCAATTTTCCAAATATTTTTTTCTATTTGTTTAATAATTTGAGTTGAAGCATTTTCATTTTTCATAATTTCCAAATTATCAGGACAATTAATATCTATTAAAAAATTAGGCAAATAACTAATCTCTTTTCTTTTTAATTTTAAAATAATTTCATTATCTTCTTCAACAAAAACGCTAGAAGCGGCTTGTATTATTATTTCTAACCCTGATTCATTAATTGTAGTTTCCATGCTTGTTGATTTTTTAAATTCACTGGAAAAATTAGCAGGAGTGTAATTAGCATCAGCAATAATTATATTAGATGAATTTTGTTCGCCAATAAGCTTGCCTTTAATTTTTATCATTTCACTACGATGCGCTTTGATTGTTTCAAAATGCCAAATAGTATTTTTTGAATTTGCTGCTGGTTGACTGTCTAAAAAAATAAAATTTTCAGGATAAGTTAATTTAATTTCAACATTTTTCATGTCAATGCGTTCATTATTATGATAACTAACAATATAAAAAAATTCTTTTCCAGCCATTACTTCTTTATCGCCTTCAACTATCAATCCTACTGATAATGTATTTTGGCCATAAAGTATATAAAGATAATAACAACCATAAACCAAACTACCAATAATAATTATTGTTAAGAATAAATTATTCAGCCATTTTAATAATCTATTTTGTTTTTTAATTTCCATTTTTTCAACATTAATTTGTTGACCATTATCATCTTGATAAATTGCGTTTAAGCTTTCTTTTATTTCTTCATTTTTTTCTTCATTTTCCAGATACTGATCAAAAGCTTTTATTTCATCATCGTTAGGCAATCGTCTGCTAATAAATTCATTCAAACTAGATTTGCCAAACTTAATTTTTACTTCTTTATTATTGTATACTGTCATATATTAAAAATTTATTTTTCTTCTAATAATACTGCCCAAAATTTATCTGAATCTAAATTATTATTAATTTGCCAACCAGTTTTATTAACAACCAATTCGGTTGGATATTTCCAAATTAATGAAAAATTATTAACAATTAAATTAGCTGTTATTTGATCAATTTTTGCTCCAGGCTGTTTTTGAATTAATAATGAATAAGGATAAACCTTTTTTTGATTTTGATTAATTAAATCAAGCGCTTTGTTAATAATTTTGTCAGTTATTGATTCATTAATTGATTTTATTGATTCATTTATTCTAAAAGGTAATTTATATTTTAAAATAATAGTAATAGTTTGACCTGGATTAACTTGCGACCAATTAGCAAAAACAGTTTTATTAAATTCATTATAAATTTTTGTTCCACTAATTTTATCAATTATTGTTTGCGATTCAGTTTTATAAATATCTAAATCAGTTTGCCATGCATTGTCTGGTTTTTTAAAATAAATTTCATCAACAGCTTGAAACCCTTGCGCGCTAATAAGCTGACTGCCTTGCGGTACATAAATTCTCATCCAATCAATATTTCTAACGCCACAAAATAATTCATTTTTAATGCCAGTGTGAGTTCTTTTGATTGTAACAGTATCTATAATTGTGTTATCAGGCATTACTTTTGCTTGATGATCTATTGTTTCCTGAATTTTACGATCACTTTTGCCTCCAGCAATATTTGTGTTAATTACTGCTAAATAATCTTTGTCAGTTTTTTTAAAACCCCCATCCCAACCTAATTTTACAATTTTATTTTGCAAATCAGAGTCAGTAAAATAAAATAAAATTTGTTTAGCGCTAAATAATTGTTCAGTAACTTTTAATAAAGGTATTAAATTGTTTTTAGTAATTCTTGTTGGTAATTCAGCAATAATTTTATTCATTAAATCATTAATTATTTTTTTAGGTTGGTTAGTTTTGTTAGTTTTTTGTTCAACCAATTCTTGCGTTTTTAGCCAAAAGTTATCAGCGTCAATTATCATATTATATTGCTCAGTTAAATCAATTGGCCCAATTATTTTTAAAAGTTCTTCAAGCACTGTTGGCGTAAAGCTAATAACGCCATCAACGGTTGGTCCATTGCTTTTTTCATAAAACCACATTAATTTATTTGCCGAAGTCGGCCAATCAAACCACCAATTAGCATCCCAAAAATACCATTGTGGCGCGATAAGTTGTAATGGCTGGGGAGCAATGATTTTAGCTAACATACCAGCTTTTGTGTCATAACTACCACCTCCAGGTACTTCAAGATTTTTTAATTTACCATTACTAAAATCAAGCAAGGCATAACTACCAATAAAACCGCCACTAGCGCGTAATTCTGTATTATTTTGAAAAACTAATAAATAACGTTTGTTTTGAGTTAAGCCTAAAAAATTATCTAATTTATCAGCTAAATCAACGAATTCAGTTAAACTATTATTAAGAATCTTTGTTTTTTCTTGAAGCAAAATAAATTGTTGGCTGTATTGATCTGGCAAATTATTATTATCTATGGTTGTTAATAGATTATTTAATTTAAACGTCTTAGAAGCAGCTAAGCGGCCATACAATCTAAAATTATCTAAAATTTCTTTTAGCCCATTGGTTTTGTTAAATGATTTTTCTATTATCATGCTTAAATTTTTGCCAATTTCTGAACTTAATTGACCGGCCTGTAAAATATCTTTAGCAACAGCAGTTAACTGTAAATTTTTATCAGGAATTATAGCAGCTAAAGTAAATAATAGGCCATTTATTTCATTTAATTTATCCTGAGCTGATAAAAAGTTATTACCTGCCTGAGAAAAATTTATTTGAGTTTGATTAAAATCTAAATCAACAGCTGATTTGCCAGCAAATAATAATTGATTAATAGCTTGTTTACTTTCTTTTAAAACTTGTCCGCGAATAGTATCTAATGATTTATAATAAGTATAAGCCTTAAATGGTAAAATTAAAATTAATAATACTAAAGCGAATATTATTACTGATCGTAGATAAAATAAGTTGGGGCGAGGCAAGAATTTTTTAATAATTAAGCGCTGATTAAACCATGTTGAGTAATTTAATTTATTAATAAAAGTAATTAGCGACTTGATTGGTTTAATAATTAATTTTATTAAAATTATTGAAGCAAAATAAAAAAATCTAATTAAAAATAATGTTATCCAGCCAGAGTAAAAACAAGTTTTATAAATTGAAGTAATTAATAAATTAATTGACTTAAAAGTAAATTTAAAAAAACAAATAAAAGCTAATTGATGTATTAATTTTTTTTTTGCTAAAAGTAAAGTGTGAAATTCTATTTTTACATTTTTAAGATTTATTAATTTAT
>JAHJAP010000015.1 GCA_018813805.1 Patescibacteria group bacterium | reverse complement strand
TAAAATTAATTAATTTAGGGTCTGTCGCCGAATACCGTATTCGGTATAAAATTCCAAATTTTTGTAAATTTTGTCAAAAACTTTTTCGCTAATATAACCATATTCCCTCAAAACTTTTTAAAAAAATTTCCTAAAAATTTGAAATTTTCTACTCGGAAGAGCATTCGGCGACAGACCCATTTAGAAATCTACTATGAAAATAGGAATTTATAAACATTATAAAGGAGCAGAATATCGTGTTTTATTTTCAGGTTATAATAGCGAAAACAAAGAAGAAGTTGTAATTTATCAATCAATTATTGATAATAAAATTTGGGTTAGGCCAAAAAAAATGTTTTTAAATCAAGTTGAAGTAGACGGTAAAAAAATAAATAGATTTGAATACATTAATAATAATTCTGATGACTTAGAAGCAAAATATAAACGCGCTTTAGCTGATTATCAAAATTTGTTAAAGCAAACAGCAAAAGAAAAAATTGAATTTATTGAATTCGCCAACAGACAATTGCTTCATGAAATTTTGCCAATTTATGATAATTTAAAAATTTCAATTCAGCATGTTGATGAATCTGCTAAAAAGAATAGTTGGGCCATTGGCATTGAATATATTATTAAGCAATTTAGTGAGGTTTTGAAAAAATTAGGCATTGAAGAAATAAAAATTAAAGATAAAAAATTTGATCATAATTTAATGGAAGCAATTAGCAGTAAAGAAACTGAAGATAAAAATTTAGATGGACAAGTGGTTGAACAGGTGAAAGCAGGCTATTTGCTTAATGGCAGGATGATAGCAGCGGCTAAGGTAATAATTTATAAGTTTAAATAATAATTAATTTTAATTTTCGCGATTAATTCTAGCGCATAGAATCAACGCGGAGGAAAAAAACATATGCCAATTATTAAATGGGCGCCATTTCTTGAATCATTTGATGACATGGATAAAATTTTTCAAGATTTAACACTTGCTAATTACGACACAGCTGGTTTTGTGCCAGCAGTAGATGTTTATCAAGACAAAGACAATGTTATTGTTGAAACTCAACTAGCAGGTATTGATCCAGCTAAAGTTGATATTTCCATTGAGAATGATGTTTTAATTATTAAAGGTGAAAGTGAGAAAAAAAGCGAAGTTGAAGATAAAAATTATTATCGAAAAGAAATTAAACGCGGTAGTTTTTATAGAAGTTTGCCATTACCTTCTCATGTTATTGGCGAAAAAACTAGCGCTGAAACGCGAAATGGTGTTTTGAAAATAGTAATTCCAAAAGCTTTGGAAACTAAACCAAAAATGATTAAAATTAAAAATATTAAATAATTAAATATCATTTCTAGTTACGTATTTTTGCGTTACAAGTTATGAAATAAAATAATATGTCAAAAATTTTAGGTATTGATTTGGGCACAACAAATTGCGCTGTAGCCATTATCGAAGGCGGTCAGCCAAAGATTTTAGAAAACACTGAAGGCAATAGAACTACGCCTTCTATTGTGGCAATTTCTAAAAATAATGAAAGATTAGTTGGCTTAACTGCTAAAAGACAGGCCGTAACTAATCCAGAAAATACTGTTTATGCCGTTAAACGTTTAATAGGTAGACGTTTTGAAGATGATGAAGTTCAGCGCGATATTAAAATATCGCCTTATAAAATTATTAAGGCTAATGATGGAGTTAAAATAAAAATGTCTGACAAAGACTACACTCCGCAAGAAGTATCAGCTATGATTTTGTCTAAATTAAAAGCTGATGCTGAAGCAAAATTAGGCGAAAAAATAACTGAGGCAATTATTACTGTACCAGCTTATTTTAATGATTCTCAGCGTCAAGCAACCAAAGACGCTGGCAAAATTGCTGGTTTAGAAGTTAAACGTATTATTAATGAACCAACAGCAGCAGCACTAGCTTATGGATTTGAAAAGAAAAAAGGCCAACAAATAGCTGTTTATGATTTAGGCGGTGGAACTTTTGATGTTTCAATCCTTGATGTAAGCTCAGATACAGTAGAAGTAAAATCCACTAATGGCGATACGCATTTAGGTGGTGAAGATTTTGATCAACGTTTGATTAATTGGATAATTAATGAATTTAAAAAAGATCAGGGTATTGATTTATCTAAAGATACTTTGGCCTTGCAAAGAATTAAAGAAGCTGCTGAAAAAGCAAAAATTGAATTATCAACAACAATGGAAACAGAAATTAATCAACCTTTTATAACTACTGATGTTAATGGACCAAAACATTTAGTAATGAAATTATTGCGCGCTAAATTAGAAGAATTAGTTGGAGATTTGGTTGAGAAAACCATTGGTCCTTGCCAGGCAGCCTTAAAAGACGCTGGTTTTACTATTAAAGATATTCAGGAAGTTATTTTAGTTGGCGGTATGACACGTATGCCTTTAGTGCAAAAAAAAGTAAAAGAGTTTTTTAACAGAGAGCCAAATTTAACAGTTAATCCTGACGAAGTAGTAGCTTTAGGCGCTGCTGTTCAGGCTGGCGTATTGCAGGGCGATGTTAAAGATGTTTTACTTCTTGATGTTACTCCATTAACTTTAGGAATTGAAACCTTGGGTGGAGTAGCTACACCGTTAATTGAAAAAAATACAACTATTCCAACTTCTAAATCACAAATTTTTTCTACAGCAGCTGATGGTCAAACTAGCGTGGAGATTCATGTTTTGCAAGGCGAGCGACCAATGGCTTCTGATAATAAAACTTTAGGTAGATTTATTTTGGATGGTTTTCCTTCAGCGCCTCGCGGTATTCCGCAGATTGAAGTAAGTTTTGATATTGATGCTAACGGTATTCTTAATGTTAAGGCTAAAGATAAAGCAACCAACAGAGAGCAAAATATTACTATTACAGCTTCATCTGGTTTAAGTAAAGAGGAAATTGAAAAAATGAAAAAAGAAGCTGAACTACACGCTGAAGAAGACAAGAAAAAAAGAGAACAAATAGAAATTAAAAACCAAGCTGAGGCAGTTATTTTTCAAAGTGAAAAATTAATTAAAGATATGGGTGATAAGATAAAGGAAGAAGATAAAAAAGAGTTAGAAGAAAAAATTGAGGCTTTGAAAAAAGTGAAAGACAGCGATCAGTCTGATGAGATAAAAAAGAAATTAGAAGAATTAAATGTTATTGTGCAAAAAATAGGCGTGGCAATGTATCAGCAGTCTCAGGCGCAACCTGGCGCTGGGGTTGGCAATGCACAACCAAATAACGATGCTGGATCTGGAGAAAAGAAAAAAGAAGAGAATCCAATTGAAGGAGAATTTACTGAAAAAAAGTAGAATATTTTAATTATTTCTTCCATGACAAGGGATGGTTACGTGTGAGTTTGAGCCCCCCCCCTGACAAGGGAGGGTTGGGAGGGCTTAATGGAAAAAGCTACAATCAACTTAATTTATAATTAACAGAGAAGGATAAACTTTATTAATTTTTTTATGTCTAAAGATTATTATAAAATACTTGGTGTTGAGAAAAACACTAGTCAAGATGAAATTAAAAAAGCTTTTCGTGAATTAGCTCATCAACATCATCCTGATAAAAAAAGTGGCAATGAAGCTAAATTTAAAGAAATAAATGAAGCTTATCAAGTTTTAAGCAACCCTGAAAAACGTGTTCAATATGATCAATTTGGTTCAAATTTTGATCAAGTAAAAGGTCAGAGCGGTTTCTCGGGCTTTGAAGGTTTTTCAGGTTTTAGTAATGGGTTTAATGTGAATATAGACGACATAAGCGATATTTTTGGTAATATAAGCGATATTTTTGGTTTTTCTAGCGGAAGAGAAAAACGTAGTCAACAAGCTAGGCGCGGTCAGGATATTCAAATGATTTTAACTATTAATTTTAATGAAGCGATTTTTGGTATTGAAAAAGAAATCAGTTTGAAAAAAACAATTAAGTGCGTTAAATGCAAAGGCGAAGGCATAGAGCCTGGCGCAACTGTTATTACTTGTAAAACTTGCAATGGCAAAGGGCATGTTGTTAAAGTTCAGCGAACAATTTTTGGTAATATGCAAGTACAAATAGCTTGCAGTGATTGCAATGGTGAAGGAAAAACTTTTAAAGAAAAATGTTCAGTTTGTCGTGGAGTTGGTATTGTTAATGAAACAGTTAATTTTAAAATTAAAATTCCGGCTGGTATTAATAATAATGAAGTAATTAGATTATCTGGCCAAGGTGAAGCTGGATATAAAAGCGGGCAAGCAGGGGATTTGTATTTAAAAATTAGAATAAACTCTGATCATCGTTTTGAACGTGATGGTGTTAATATAAAATCTCAAGCGAAAATTAATTTTTCTCAAGCAGCCTTAGGTGATAAAATTGAAATTATTACTGTTGATGGAGCTGTTAGTTTAAAAATTCCTGAAGGTACACAATCAGGCAAAATTTTTATTTTACGAAATAAAGGAGTGCCGCATTTGCATGGTCGTGGTCGTGGCGATCATTTGGTTGAAATTATTGTTAAAACACCAACCAGCTTAAATCGAAGACAAAAAGAATTATTTAAAGAATTGGGAATATAATGAAAAAATATTATATTATCACAATTGGCTGTCAGATGAATAAAAGTGACAGCGAAAGAATAGCTGGAAAACTAGAAGAGCTTGGCTATAAACGGTCTGATAATAAATATCAGGCCGATTTAGTTGTGATTAATACTTGTGGCGTTAGACAAACAGCTGAAGATAGAATTTATGGATTTATACCAGAAATAAAAAAGAAAAATTTTAATGTAAAAATTATTGTAACAGGGTGCTTGGTTTATAGAAAAGATGTTCAAAAAAGATTAAAAAAGTGGGTTGATGCATGGATTCCAATTAATCAAATTTTTAAATTCAGATTTTCAATTTTTAATAAATTTTTAAATTCAGATTTTCAAATAAATGTAAAATGTACAAATGATTATCTAAAAATAATTCCAAAATACGAATCAAAATTTAGCGCTTTTGTGCCAATTGGTAACGGGTGTAATAATTTTTGTTCTTATTGCGTAGTACCTTATGCGCGCGGCAGAGAGGTTTATCGGCCAGCAGAAGATATATTAAAAGAAATAAAAGGTTTAATTAAAAAAAAGTATAAAGAAATTATTTTAATTGCGCAGAATGTAAATAGTTATGAAGTAAGCCGAAAGTCCATAAAGTCAAAAGTCAAAAGTCAAAAGCCTGAGGAAATTATAAAATTTCATGATCTATTGAAGATGATTAATGATATCAAGGGGGATTTTCAAATTCAATTTTTAACCAGTCATCCCAAGGATATGTCTGATAAATTAATCAAAACTATTGCTAAAAGTAAAAAAGTTTGTCATTATATTCATTTGCCTATTCAAGCCGGAGATAATGAGATATTAAAAAAAATGAATAGAAAATATACAGTTGAATATTATATTAATTTAATAAAAAAAATTAGAAAAGCCATGCCTGATTCTAATATTACTACAGATATTATTGTTGGTTTTCCTGGTGAAACAAAAAAGCAATTTCAAAATACAGTTAATATTTGCAAAAAAATTAATTTTAATAAAGCATATATTTCTGTTTATTCACCTAGACCAGGAACAGCGGCGGCAAAACTTAAAGATAGCATTCCAATTTTAGAAAAAAAACAACGTTGGAAAATTTTAAATGAACTTATTAATAAAAATGAAAAAAAATAAAATTTTAGCAATATTAGGGCCAACTTCTAGCGGTAAAACAAAATTAGCAGTGCAATTGGCAATGGAATTTAATGGCGAAATTGTAAGCGCTGATTCAAGACAAGTTTATCGCGGCATGGACATTGGAACAGGAAAGGATTTAAAACAATATTGCATTAAGTCAAAAGTAATTCCTTATTATTTAATAGATGTAGTTAGCCCTAAAACGCGATTTAATTTAGCTAAATATCAAAAATTAGCGTTTAAGGCAATTGATGATATTTTACAGCGCGGGAAATTACCGATTTTAGTTGGAGGCAGTGGTTTGTATTTGCAAGCAGTTGTTGATAATTTTCAGTTATTTGACAGTAAGCCTGATTTAAGTTTGAGAAAAAAATTAGAAAAATTAACTATCAATCAGCTTTTTACTAAAATAAAAAAATTATCGCCTGAAATGGCGATAAAAATAAATAATAGCGATAAAAATAATAAACGTCGTTTAATTCGCTATGCAGAAATTTTATTATTTGATAAAAATTTTAAAAATAATTTATTATGTTCAACAAAATTAAAAGAAAAATATCAGACATTGATTATCGGATTGACTTGTTCTAAGCAAATATTAAGAAAAAGAATTTATGACCGATTAATTTATAGACTGGAAAAAGAAAAAATGATAGATGAAATTAAACAATTTCACCAACAAGGATTAAGTTGGCGTAAATTAGAAGAGTTTGGTTTGGAATATAAATTTATTTCGTTATATTTGCAGAAAAAATTAACATATGATGAAATGGTTGAAAAATTAAATATTGCAAGCAATCAATTTGCTAACCGTCAGATGTCTTGGTTTAGACGCTGGGAACAACAAGGTAAAAAAATTAATTGGATAGAAAATGTTACAAAAAGTCTGTTGCCGAATACGGCAAAAGCTAAAAAATTAATTAAAATGTTTTTATCCACCTTATTTTAATTCTTTTTTTAATATCTCAATTACTAATTTAGGATTAGCTTTGCCATTGGTTGTTGCCATTGTTTTTCCAACCAAAAATTGTAAAACATTTTCTTTGCCAGCCTTATACTGCGCTACTTGTTCTTTATTTAGTAAAAGAATATTTTTAATAATTTTTTCTAATTCAGCTTCATTATCTAATTGTTCTAAACCTAAATCAACCATTATTTGTGAAGGATCGCCACCATCTTGATACATTTTAGTTAAAATTGTTTGAGCGGCAGAAGAATTAATTTTGTCTTGATAAACTAAACAAATAAATTCAGCAAAATTTTCAGGAGTAATTTTTATTTTATTAAATTGATCGCTTTTAATTATTTTATTATCGGTTTTTAAATGTTTAAATAATTCATTAATCAACCAATTAGCTGTAATTTTGGTTAATTTTTTTCTTTGCCTTTCCCAATTGTCATTGGTCGTATCAATCCATTCGCGTAATTCGGAAATTATTTTTTCTGTATAATCAGCCAATTTTTTATCACTAACTAAAATTTTTGCTTCATAATCAGTAAAAAAATATTCTTCCTTAAATCGTTTAATTTTTTCTGGTGGTAATTCAATTATTTTTTTTTCAATAATTTTTTGCCATTTGTTGTTGAGGCAAAGCATTGGGATGTCGGGTTCAGGAAAATATCGATAATCAGCTGATGTTTCTTTAATTCGCTGGCTAAAGGTTGTCCCTTTATTATCATCCCATCCTCGCGTTTCTTGAATTAATTTTTCATTATTTTCAATAGCTTTAATTTGACGATCAATTTCATAATTAATAGCCTTTTCCATATATCTAAAAGAATTAATATTTTTTAATTCAATTTTAGGATTTAATTCATAGTTATCAACTGGTTTTATTTCTTTATTAAAATATTTCCATTTGTTTTTTTCTTGTACGCTAATATTTGCTTCACAACGCATTTCACCTTTTTCCATATCAGCATTAGAAATTTCTAAATAACGTAAAATTTGTTGATAGATTTGACAAAATTCTTTTGCGGTGTTGCTGTCATGAATAACAGGATCGGTAACAAGCTCAATTAATGGCGTTCCTGCGCGATTATAATCTACCAAGGAGTAAGTTTTTTTATTAGGGTGAATTAATTTACCAGTATCTTCTTCTAAATGGATTCTGGTAATTTTTATTTGTTCATTATTTATTTCTAAATAACCACCATAAGCAATTGGTAAGTCGTATTGAGAAATTTGATAGCCTTTAGGTAAGTCAGGATAAAAATAATTTTTACGGTCAAATTTTGATGATTTATTAATTTGACAATGTAAGCTCATACCAAGCAACATTGTCCATTCAATGGCTTGTTTATTTGGAATAGGTAGTGTTCCAGGATGGCCAAAACAAATAGGACAGACAGTAGTGTTGGGCTGTTTGTTTGTTGAATCATTATCACATTCACAGAACATCTTTGATTTTGTTTTTAGTTCAGCATGGATTTCCATGCCAATAATAATATCATATTTCATAATATCATTTTAACCTAAAGTAAATTTTAAAACAATCCCGATGATCCAAAATGTCCATCTTTTCTGTCAGTTTCATTGTCAACTTGTTCTTCAATTATTTCTGGAAATTCAACTTTTTGAATTAATAGTTGAGCAATTTTTTGGCCAGGAGCAATATGATAAACATCTTGGCTTAAATTAATTAATTGAATCGTAACTTCTCCTCTAAAACCAGCGTCAATTACTCCTGCCAAACAATGAATGCCATTTCTTGCTAAGCCACTTTTATCCCAAATTAAACCAACGCAACCAACAGGTATTGCTAACTTTAATCCTGTTTTAATTGTAAAGCAATCATTAGAGAATAAAGAATAATAATCAGAAGAATATAAATCCAAGCCAGCATCATTGTCATAAGCGCGCGTAGGTAATTTTGCACAAGACGATATTTTTTCAATTTTTAATTTTGAGTCATTGTTTTCAATATTGGTTGATGATATTTGATTGCGCAATTCTTTAAAATTAATTAAAGAGGGCGCAGGTTTAAAAAGTTTAATAATTTCTTTCCAGATTAAATCACTAATTTCTTCTCTGCTTAATATTTGTTCATTAGCTGTACATTCAATTAATCTAAATTTTGGAAAATTTTTTGCAATTTGTAAATAAGTTTTTTCAGCTTTTTTAAGATGCTCTAAATTATCTTGATGAATGTCGTTGGTTTTACCAATCCAATCTTGTTTTTGTCTTTGCTTGGCTAAGAGTTGGGAAATTTCCGCGTCAACATGAAGAATAATATTTAAATCAGGTTGCGGAATATCAAAAATTTTATATTCAAGTTTGTAAAGCCAGTCAAAATAATACTTTCTTTCTGATGGATTTTCAATTTTTCCTCCTTGGTGCCCCATGTTAGCAGTAACATATCTATTTGAAATAATTATCTTACCTTCAGCTAGCCATTTTTTTATTTTAAAACTAGCGTCATAGCGATCGCAAGCATAAAAAATAGAAGCTCGATATGGCCCAACTTCTTCAGCTTTTCCATATTTGCCGCTTAAATATTCTTCAACTAATCCTGCTGATTTTGTGTTATATTGAGGAAAATCAGCAACTGTCACATCAAAACCAGCCTGCCTTAATCTTTTTGCAAGAATTTCGGTTTGAGTGGCTTTGCCCGAACCATCAGTGCCATCAATTACAATAAATTTTCCTTTTTGATTTTCCATATTTTTTGGCGTTTATGGGTCTGTCGCCGGATACTCTTTCGAGTATAAAATTTGTATAAAAAAAGAATACTATTTTAGCATCCCTCCTTTATTGGGTCTGTCGCCGAATACGGTATTCGGCGACAGACCCTTATTTGAACCTATTTATAATTTAACTGTTTAATATAATTTGGTCAACTTGTTTATATAAATTTTCTAAACTACTATTATTATTTATTTCCAAGTTAGCTTTTGACATAATTATTAATACCTCAGCTTCAGCTTCTTTTTTATGATCTTCTAAAAATTCTTCATAAGTTTTATTTTCATCTCCTTTATTTTCTTTTCTAATAATTAATCTTTTATATCTTGTCTTTGGATCAGCTATAATGCGAATTAATTTAAAATTATTTATTGTTTTAAGATATTTAATATCAGACATGCGTCGTATCCCGTCAACAACAATAATATTTTCTTTACTATTTTTAACATCTTTAGTAATTACCTTAGCCATTATGTCTTGGCTAAAATATTGTCGAATAACAGTGGAAATTAATTGCATATTTTTTCTAGAAATAGGTAAGTGCAAGCGAGCCAATACATCTCTTAACATACTTGAAAAACGATAAGAACTAGCATTATATCTATCTGTTAAATATTTGGCAATTATGCCCTTGCCAGAGCAAATTTCTCCTGTTAAACCGATTATAATTTTTTTATTGGTTTTCATAAATTATTTTTTGAAACTATCTCAATATCCTGCAAACCGCGGCGTACATCCCAATCATCTTTTTCTAAGTCAGCGTGCATTTTTAAATTTGGAAATTTTTCTTTCATAGCGTGATACATTTTATGCGCGATTTGACGTAATGTTGGATGAACTGACTTCATTGAACGAAGTTCTAAAACATAAACTGTCGCCGGTAAACCATATGAAGCTTTGCAAGCGACATTAAAGCCAAGTGAAATATAATATTGGCTAATTTCTTGTGTAGCATTTAAATTTTTTATCGCTTGTTTTTGTTGTTCAATCAGAATTAGCGCTTTATTTTTAATATCTTCTGGTAATTGATCCAAATACCATTGATTAAAACCAAGTTTAGTTGTTAAAAGTGGTATGCGACAAACTCCGTTGCGATGTCTTTGAATGTCGCGAAAAGAACCATAATCAAGCAAAAATTCAAAAGTAATATTTCCAAGTTCTGTTAAAAAATAAGGTAAACCAGTTTTAAGTGGACGATTAGCAATAATATTATTATATTGTTCAAGTTCGTTCAAAGAAATATTAGTGCGCATGGAGAATTTTAGTAATGGCTTTGTTGGATTATAAAAATTATATTTTTGACAAATTGATTCACGATAATCTTCTTGTTCTGTAATAATTTCATGGCTAAAACTGTGTTGATATTTTTCTTTTAATTTAATTAGCATTGTTTCGGCAATGTTTTTTATTTCTGGCAGGGGATTGTGTTTCATTAAAATTAATTTGTCATGAGCTTGGCGTAAATTAGTATGCCAACTTAACTGTGTTGTAATACCTGCTGGTAAAAAGCCACGCATAATGTCAAAAGTTCTAGCGGTAATGGCTTTTAAATACATTTTTTCATCTTCATCTTGGCAACGAGGGTATTTTTTGCTTAGATGTTCTTTTACACTATTTTGTGAATTTATATAAAAATCCATCCATGATTGAAGTATTGTTTTTGAATCAGCAGTATTAAGTGGATCAATAATTGGTTGTTTGGACATATCAACATAGCGAGTGCTAGTTTCTTGACCAGAATAAAGAGGCCAATCTTGAATGGCTTTATCGGCAATAATGCTTAGTTTTTCTATAAAAAAAGTAGAAGAACCACAATCAGCAATAGAAGCATGACCATAGCCAACATAATATTGTTCCATAAATTTTCCAGAACCATTTTGTTTAACTTTTTCAACATGTTCAGTTACGCTTTTTGGACTTCTAGAATAAAGCGCTTGCAACATAGCATTGTCTTCGGGGCTGAATTCGTCAAATAAAAAAATGTCAGTTAAAATTTTATTTGAATTTTGATTTTCCATTTTATTTTATTAAGTCTTGATCGGAATAAATTGTCATTGTATCACTAATTAAGTTAAATTGTACGTTAGCTTGAGCAAAAATTTCTTTGCTACGTTTTCCGGTATGATAATCTTGAGCAGCAACTACGCGTTTTATGCCAGCATTAATTATCATTTTGGCACAAGCATAACATGGAGTCATTTTACAATATAATGTACTATTTTCAAACGCAATACCAAAGCGCGCGGCTTGACAAATGGCATTTTGTTCGGCATGCGTAGTTCTAATGCAATGTTTTGATTTAGTGCCGTCAAGATTGATAATTGTATGCATTTCATGACCAACTTCGTCGCAATGAGGCGTGTTAATGGGAGAACCAACATAGCCTGTGGAAATTATTCTTTTATCTTTAACAATAACACAACCAGAACGACCACGATCACAACTACTGCGTGAACCCACTATTTCCATAATTTTTAAAAAATATTCATCCCATGAAGGGCGAGTATAAGTAGTATTATCAGACATATAATTTTAATAATAGAAATTAATTGGTTTTTTTATTCTATCAAAATTAAAAAAATTTGTTAATTTAATTGAATTTTTATGCCAGGACCCATTGATGAGCTTAAAGAAATATTTTTTAAATAAATTCCTTTGGAACTAATTGGTTTAGCTTTTTTTATTGCTGCAAGTAGGGATTGAAAATTTTCTATTAATTGTTGTTTGTCAAAAGAAACTTTGCCAATAGCCACATGAATATTGCCAGTGTCATCATTTTTAAAACTTACTTTACCTTTTTTAAGTTCATTAACGGTTTTTACTGGATTATTGGTAATAGTATCGTTTTTTGGGGAAGGCATTAAACCGCGAGTACCTAAAATTTTAGCAATTTGTGATAAATTTTTCATTAAAGATGGTTCAGCAATAGCTACTTGAAAATCAGTTTTTTCTGTTTTTTTAATTTCTGCAATTAACTCATCTCCGCCAACATAATCAGCTCCAGCTTGCTTAACTTCTTTTTCGTGCTCAGGAGTAACAAAGGCGGCGATTTTAATTGTTTTGCCTGTACCATAAGGAAGAACAACGGTTGCTCTAATTTGTTGTTCGCCTTTTTTGCTATCAATGCCTAACCGAAAATGAACTTCTACTGAAGCGTCAAATTTAGTTTTAGCTAATTTTTTAGTTAATTCAATAGCTTCTTCAATTGGATAGACTTTTGTTTTATCAAGACCTATTGTTGATTCAATTTTTTTTGTCATAAATTAAATAGCTGTTAGGTTTTAGCTGTTAGATTTTTTTATTTTAATTTTTTACTTTTGACTTTATGGACTTTATGGACTTTTTACTTTGTAATTTCCACCCCCATTTGCCTGGCTGTGCCAGCAATTATTTTCATAGCAGCTTCTATATCATTAGCATTTAAATCAGGCATTTTTATTTGAGCGATTTCTTTTAATTGACTTTCAGTAATTGAACCAACTTTTTCCACGGCAGCCTTGCTAGATCCTTTGGATATTTTAGCGTATTTTTTAATTAACTCTGAGGCAGGCGAGGTTTTAGTAATAAATGTGTAAGTTCTATCAGCGTAAACAAAAATTTCTACTGGAATAATATCACCCATCTTGTCGCGAGTCATTTCATTAAATTTCATGCAAAATTCTTGAACACTCAAGCCACGTTGACCTAAGGCAGGTCCAACAGGAGGGGCAGGCGTAGCTTGCCCAGCTGGTATTTGTAGTTTAATTTTAGCCTGTATTTTTTTAGCCATAAAAATTAATTTAATTTGCAAGATTATATTTTTTTAATTTGTAAAAAGTCTAACTCTACTAAAGTTTCACGACCAAACATGAAAACAGCAATTTTTATTTTACCCTTAGCTTCGTCTATGTCAATAACTTTTCCTTCAAGGTTTTTAAATGGACCATCAATAATTCTAATAGGAGAATTAACAGAAACATCAATTTTGAATTTTGGTTCTTTTACGCCTATGCGTTTTTGTAAATTTTTTATTTCTTGTTCGCTAATTGGCGTAGGAATAGTGCCAGTACCAATAAAACCTGTAACATTTGGCGTATTTCTTACAACATACCAAGAGTCATCAGTAACAACCATTTCTACTAACACATAACCAGGAAATATTTTTTCTTCAAAAACTTTTCTTTTGCCATTTTTTATTTTAATTTTTTTTTCCGTTGGAATAAGAATATTATAGATTTTATTCTCCATGTCCATTGATTCAATTCTTTGTTTTAAATTTTGCGCAACATTTTCCTCATAACCAGAATAGGTGTGAAGAACATACCAACGGCGCCCTTGATTTAATATTTGTTTTGCCATATTAAGTCAAAATTATTTATTGATAATAAATTTTATGCTTGTGTTAAAAATAAAATCCAATATACCTAAAAAAGCAGCAACACTCAAACTAATGCCAATAACCAATGTAGTATAACTATAAGTTTCTTTTTTGCTTGGCCAAGTAACTTTTTTCATTTCTTCCATTGATGCTTTAATGTAATTCGTAAGTTTATTCATAATTAGTTCTATTAAAAAAACAGCCTTGTTTGGCGTTTTGATTTTATACTTATATATTATACAATATACAAATAACTGTCAAGGGTCTGTCGCCGAATACTCTTTTGAGTAGAAAATTCCAAATTTTTAGGAAATTTTTTTAAAAAGTTTTGAGGGAATATGGTTATATTAGCGAAAAAGTTTTTAAAAAAATTTACAAAAATTTGGAATTTTATACCGAATATGGTATTTGGCGACAGACCCGTCAAGCATATTTCCTAATTCACGACCTGGCGATCGTTTTTTTGTTAGTTAGGTTGGATTATTTGGCGACACGCTCAATATCGTTGATAAAGATAAAGGTTTGGATAGCCTTTTACTACATCAACCTTGATCGGAGTCCATTCTTTAATTGGCCATACATATGTAATTACTTTTGCTCCATGTTTTAGTTCTTTTTCTAGTTTTTGTTTTAATTTTGGATAAATTTTTGGCATTAGAAAAAAATAAACAATATCAGCATTGTTTAAGTTTGCATACCAAAAGTCTTTGTATGAAATTTTAATTTTTGATTTATTTTTTTGAAATATACGGTAAATATTCGCAAGAAGGTATGGAAATAATGAAATCTCAAAGCCTTGCGCTTCTGCGCCAACTTTTGCAGCAGCGCAAATAAGCCTTCCATCACCACAGCCAAGATCATATATTTTTTGATTAGGAATAATTTTAGCTAATTTTAAAAAACGTTCAATATCTTTCTTTTTTGTTGGCACCCACGGCGCGCCTCTTATACCAGCATATACAAAAGTGAGTAAAAATATAAAAATAAAAATAGCAAGCATTGTGACCATAATTTTTTTGATAATTTTTTATTTTTAACTTTTCAATATTGGCTGCGTATATTGAAATTAGTTTGAACATTTTTCGCCGCCTTCGGCGGCGAGAAGAAGCCCCCGTAATTTGCGGCTCGCCCGCAAGCGGGCTCGCCGCGTTCTTTGACAATTTCAAGTTTTTCTTTGACAGCATACTCTTAACAGCAGATTCAGAGAAAAGTTGTTCTATTTACTTATTCCAATAAACGGACTGGCTCCCCCCCAATAAGTTGGTGTTTTTCCGTCCCATTTTTCTATCCAGCGAAGCTCTACCACTTTGGGATTTTGCAT
>JAHJAP010000109.1 GCA_018813805.1 Patescibacteria group bacterium | reverse complement strand
TTTTAAAAATTAATAAATTTAATTATAGGTTTAATTTTTTGTGTTTTTTGGGTTTTTGGATTAATTGATAGCAAAACTGCATTAAAAATAGCTGGTCCAGTTTCTGACATAACATGGGGATATTTGATTTGCGTCAGAAAAGTTTTAATAACATTTTCTTTGTCTACGCCAATAATGCCATTAGCCAATCCAACCATACCAACATCAGTTAAATAAGAGGTGCCTTGGTCAGTAATCATTTGATCGGCTGTCATAACATGGGTATGAGTACCAACAAGAGCACTAACTTTACCATCAATATAATGACGTAATGCTATTTTTTCCGAAGTTGCTTCGGCGTGCATATCAACTATTATAGCAGATAAGTTTTTATTAGCAAGACTAGACAAAATTTCATTCAATTTAGCAAAAGGGCAGTCATAGTTCATTGGCATAAAAATTCTACCGATAAGATTAATTAAAAGAATTTGTTGCTCCTTTACATTGATTATACTATATCCATTGCCAGGTGTATTAATTGGATAATTAGCAGGCCGTAAAACTGGAAAATTGTTTGTATAAAGTTTTTCTGTTTTATTGGAAAAGGCATGGTTGCCATTAGTAAACCAATCAATGCCGGCTTTCATCATTTCTTCAATTGTGTCTTTAGTTAAGCCTTTGCCATGGGTTAAATTTTCTGCATTAGCAATAACTAAATCAGGACAATATTCTTTTTTTAATTTAGGCAATAGTTTATTAATAGTCATGCGGCCAATTTTACCTACAATATCTGCGATAAAAAGGATTTTTAACATAATATTAATATTGGATTAAAATAATTTTAAAATAATAAAACAATTTATCTGGCATATTCAATAATGCGCATTTCTCTAATAACATTAACTTTAATTTCACCAGGGTATTTTAATTCTTGTTCAATTTTTTGAGCAATGTTTTTGGCTAAAATATAAGCGCTTAAATCATCTATTTTTTCTGGTTTAACAAAAACTCTTATTTCTCGGCCAGCTTGAATGGCATAGCTTTTTTCTACGCCATCAAAAGATATCGCTATTTTTTCTAGTTCTTCTAAGCGTTGAATATATTGTTCAAAAGTATCACGTCTAGCTCCAGGTCGAGCAGCTGAAATAGCGTCTGCTACTTTAACAATAACTGACATTAAACTACCTGGTCGATCATCGTGGTGAGTTTTAATTATCATAATTAATTCCTCAGATAAGCCGAATTTTTTACCAATATTTGCGCCAATTTCTGGATGAGTACCTGGAACTTCATGGTCAACGGCTTTGCCAATGTCATGAAGTAAACCACTTTTTTTAGCAATAGTGCCATCAACTCCCAATTCTTCGGCCAATAGAGCTGATAAATGAGCTACTTCAATTGAATGGCCTAAAGCATTTTGACCATAACTAGTACGGTATTTTAAGCGACCAATAATTTGTATTAATTTTGGATCAAATCCAGTGACGCCAACTTCATAAAGCGCTTCTTCTCCTGCCTTTTTTATATCAAAAGATAATTCTTGTTTGGCGTGCTTAATAGCATCTTCAATTTTTGTTGGATGAATTCGACCATCTTTAATTAAATAGTCAAGAGTTTTTTTGGCTACATGGCGTCTGATTGGTGAAAAACCTGATATAGTAATAACATTTGGTGTATCATCAACAATAATTTCTACGCCTGTTAATTGTTCTATTGTCTTAATATTTCGACCTTCACGACCAATAATTCTACCCTTCATTTCATCGCTGGGTAAATCAACGGTGGTGGTAGTTATTTCTGTCGCATAAGTTGACACTATTCGTTGCATAGCACCAGCGATTAAATTACGAGCTTTTTCTTCTAAAACTTCGTTTGATTCTTTTTCCAGTTTATTAATTTTGATCATTAAGTCATTTTTAATGTCAGCTTGTATGTTGTTAAATAAAATTTCTTTAGCCTCTTCTTTTGACATGTTAGCGATTTTTTCCAATTTAGCCAATTGTTCTTCCTTAATTTGATTAATTTTTTCTTTAATTTCTTCAACTTTGTTAACTCTATTATAAACCTGTTGTTGTTTGTCTTGCAGCTCTAATAATTTTTGAGAAAAAATTGTTTCTCTCTTTTCTAGTCTAGATTGAAGATTGTTAATTTCTTGTCGATGTTTTTCATTGTCTTTTTTGGCATTTTCAATAATGTTTAAGGCCTTTTCTTGCGCTTCTAATAATAATTCTTTTTGTTTGGTTTTAGCTTCAGTTAAGATTTTTTCTGCCCTAGATTCAGCGCTTAATACTTCAGCTAATCCTTTTTGTTTTCTAACCCAATAGCCGATAAAAACACCACTAATAGTAGTTAAAATTCCACAAATTATTAATTCCATTGTTTTATTGAATGCTGTTATTAGATGGTTGTTGCTTAAATATACAATAAACAAAATTACGGTTTTAATAGATTATTAAAACCGATTTCATGTTTATGAAGATTTTTATTTTGAGAAGACGTAGTATTTGTTGTTACAGGATTTAAGTTTAAAGCTAGCATAAAATTTAATATCTTCTAAGTGAAATTTAATATCTTCTAAGTGCAAACTAATAAATCTAATAGCAGAATTTTTTTAATTAATTACAAAATTATCCTACCATATCTATTATTTTCTAGCAAGGATTTTGTATTGTCGTATTATTTTAGAATAAATTTTAATAAATTTTATTTAATAATCACTTTGTCAATTATACCATACTTTACTGCTTCTTCAGCTGACATAAAACGATCGCGATCAGTGTCTTTTTCAATTGTTGTTACAGTTTGTCCAGTGTGTTTGGCTAAAATTTTGTTTAACTTATCTTTAATTTTTAAAATTTGTTCTGAGCGAATTTTTATATCCGTAGCTTGGCCTTCAAACCCACCCATGACTTGATGGATAAGAATTTCTGAATTAGGCAAAGAAAAACGTTTGCCGCGAGAGCCAGCTGCTAAAAGTAATGCGCCCATAGAAGCAGCCATTCCAATGCAAATAGTAGAAACATCTGATTTTATATATTGCATAGTATCGTAAATAGCCAAGCCAGCAGTAACTGACCCACCAGGGGTATTAATATAAAATTGAATAGGCTTGTCCTTATTTTCTGCATCTAAAAAAAGGAATTGAGCAATAATGATATTAGCTGTATGATCGTCAATTGGCTCGCCCAAAAAAATAATGCGATCTTTTAATAAACGAGAATAAATATCATAGGCTCGTTCGATTTGGCCTGATTTTTCAATAACTGTTGGTATTAAAGTCATAAAATTGAATTAGTTGGTCTGTTGTTGAATACTCGAAAGAGTATTCGGTAACAGACTTTTAGTTAATTAAAAATAAAAAAAGAAATAAGGCTTATGGGTCTGTCGCCGAATACGGTATTCGGCGACAGACCCCTTATTGTACTTGCCATATTTTATTTGTTTTTTCTAGTTTTCCTTCTATTGTAAATCCAGAAGCTTTAGCATGACCACCACCGCCCAACAAGTAAGCCAAGCGTGAAATATCTACATTGTTATTAGATGTTCGTAAACTACCCTTGAGGCTATTATTTTTTTGTTCGTGTAAAAACATTATTCCTGAAACATTTTCTAAATTAGACAAAAAACCAGCAATACCTTCCATGTCTTCGTCGGTTATAGCATTGTCAAGATTTTCTTGAGACAAAACAACAGTAGCAAAATTATATTTTTTATTAATTTTTAAACTAGACATGGCCTTGCCAAGCGTTTTCATGGCAACTAAACTTTTGTTGCGCCATGTACTTTCTATAATTAGCGGTAATTTAGCGCCATATGTTAGCATTTCCGAAGCAATATTAATAGTTTGCGAAGAGGTTGAGGGATAAAGAAAATTGGCTGTATCTGTAATAATACCAGTTAAAATACAATTAGCTAAATTTTTATTGATTTTTATTTTATTAATTTTTAAAAATTGATAAAGAATTTCCGTAGTAGAAGCTGATTCTGAAATTCTAAGTTCAATATCAGCATAATTATCTATTTTTGGGTGATGATCAAACTCTATAATTAATTGGTTTTTTTGTCGTTGGTTAATTTGTTTTTTTAAATTAGTACGTTTAAGATCGCCACAATCAAGAACAATAATTATATCAACTTGATTAAAATCACAATCAGAATTAAATTTTTTTAAATGTGGCAAATAATTATATTGATAAGATGGTTTATCTAAACAAAAAATTGAATATTGTTTTTTTAAAAATTCTAAAATTTCTGCCATAGCGCAAGTAGAGGCAACGGCATCGCCATCTGGCTTTTCATGGGTAATTAAAAGAATATGCTTGGCATCTTTAATTAAAGAATATGCTTTTTGAAATAAAGAATCGTTCATGATATTTTTATTTGGGGCTGTTGTTAAGGGTCTGTCGCCGAATACGGTATTTGGCGACAGACTCGTCAAATGCCATATTTGGCCTAAACTCAAAAAAGCATTTGGCAACAGACTCTAGTTATCAGCAATCTGTTTAAAAATTTTTTCTAAATTAGCAGCTTTTTCTTCGGTTTTATCAATTACCCAGCGAAAATGTGGAATTTGTCTAATTTTAATTTTTTTTCTTAAAATTTGGCTAAAATAACTAGAAGATTTTCTTAATTGTTTTAATGAACTGCCAGTTAAATTGGTTGGTAAAATAGAAACAACAATTTTGGCTTGCTTTAAATCAGGCGAACAATCAACATAGCAAACAGTAATTAGGACATTATTTATTGATAATTCCGTGTTAATTAAATTAGCTAAAGCATTTCTTAATTGTTCGTTTAGTTGTTCTATTCTACGAGACATATATTATTATTTTATTGGTTCCATTTTATATAGTTGTAAAATATCTTTTTGTTTAATTGCTGGCGATCCTTCATATTGTAGGCCGCATTCTTGATTAATTTCCACTGTTTTAACATCCTGTTTGCCTGCTTGTAATTTATTAATTTTACCTTGGCTAATAATTTGTTTATCTCGTATTATTTCAACAAAACTATTAATTTCAGCTTGACCTTCAATTACTTTACCGCCAATAATTTGACTTTGATGTTCTGTTCGAAAAATTGCCAAAACTTTTACTTTACCAGAATTAACTCTTTGAACATTCGGCTTGGTTAATTCTTGAACATTAATTTTAAGATCATTGATTAATTCATAAATAACATGATAGATTTTTGTTTGGATATTTTTTTCACGCGCTAATTCTTCTACTTTAGGAATTAATTTAACATTAAAACCAATAATTCGCGCATTGTTAGCCTCAGCCCTATTAATATCTCCTTCAGTAATATTACCCAATCCCTTGCTAATAATATTAATTTTTACTTCTGGATTATCTAGCTTAACCAATGAACCTTCAATGGCCTCGCTGCTGCCAAGAACATCACTCTTGATAAGTATATTAATTTTTCTGATTTTCTGATTTTCTGATTCTTTTGTTGGTTGTATAATTTTTTTTATTGGTGAATTTTTAACATGTTTAATTTTAATTTGTTTGTCGTTTTTGTTAGCAGTTAATAAATCACCAACTAAAGGAGTTGTCTTTAAGCCAATAATTTTAGCAGGAGTTGATGGACCTGCTTCATTAATAGATTGTCCTAAATGATTTTTTAAAGCGCGAACTTTGCCATAAAGTTGATTATTAAAACATAGAGGATCATTGATTTTTAGCGTGCCATTTTGTATCAAAACAGTAGCCACTGGACCTTCGCCTTTGTCAATGTGTGATTCAATAATTGTGCCAACAGCCATGGATTGAGGATTGGCCTTGATATTGTCTTGTAAAATGTCGGCTGTTAAAAGCAAAATATCCAAAAGTTCTTTTATTCCAGTGTTTTCTTTGGCAGAAACAGGAATGCAAATAGTTTTTCCACCCCAATCTTCCGGTGTAATTTTTAGCTGATTGGTTAATTCTTGTTTAGTTTTTTCTATATTAGCTTCTGGTTTGTCAATTTTATTAATAGCAACGACAAAAGGCAATTTAGTAGCTTCAATAATACGGTAAGCTTCAATTGTTTGTTGTTTAACGCCATCATCAGCTGCGACTACCAATATTGCGATATCAGCAACCTTGGCGCCGCGATTACGCATGGCAGTAAAAGCTTCATGGCCAGGAGTATCAATAAAAGTAATAGGTTTATTATTATGGATAATTTGATAAGCGCCAATGTGTTGAGTAATGCCACCAGCTTCATTAGCTACCACATTAGTATTTTTAATAATATCTAATAGTTTTGTTTTTCCATGATCAACATGGCCCATAACAACAATAATTGGAGCGCGTGTTATAAGATTATTAGAGTTTTCTTTCTCCATAATTTGTTTAAATTCATCTATTTTTTCAACATCATCGATTATTTGTTCTTGTTTAAGCACTACTTCCAATCCTAAATCAGCGCCAATAATAGCAGCTGTTTCAGCGTCAATTTTTTCATTAAGCGAGCTAAAAATACTGTTTTTCATTAATTCAGATAAAATTTTATTTACTGGTAAATTAGCTAAAGCAGCAAAGTCGCGCACTGTAATAAATGAAGAAATTTTAATTTGTTTTTTATTAGGCGTGTTTGTTTCTGTTGTTTTAATTTTTTCTTGATTTTTTTGTTCTATTTCTTTTAATTTTTTAAGAAGCATTGGCCATTGATTAACTATTTGATTGACTATTTGTCGATCAACTTTAATAGCTTTTTGTCCAATATCAAAACCAAGAAGTGGTAATTTATCACGCAACTCTTGGGGAGAAATTTTAAGAATTCTGGCTAGTTCAGTAAAATTCATAATTAATTTAGTATTGATTTATTTTGTAACAATACAATAAATAACACAACAAGTCAAACATTGCGCTGTTGTAAAATTAAAATTATATTTTACGAATTAAATATTACGAAATAAAATTTTCTACTCGAAAAAGTATTTGGCGGCAGACTCTAAAAATAGTAGAATATTTTTATTTAATCTTGACATTTATTGTAAAACTCTTTACAGAATAAAATTTTTTATGATATTATTATTT
>JAHJAP010000108.1 GCA_018813805.1 Patescibacteria group bacterium | reverse complement strand
TTCGAGTATAAAATTCCAAATTTTTAGGAAATTTTTTTAAAAAGTTTTGAGGGAATATGGTTATATTAGCGAAAAAGTTTTTGACAAAATTTACAAAAATTTGGAATTTTATACCGAATACGGTATTCGGCGACAGACCCTTTATAAGCAGGTTATTTAATTGAATTTTTATTAAATAGTCTCTTAAAGAAAACATACATTAGAGTAGCAACGCAAAAACCGACGAAACAGGCCAAAAATATCATTAAATCAACTATTAAGAGATAAGCCCAGGCGAAATTAACAAATCTATTAAAATAGATGAGTAAAAAACCAATCAGCAGAAGCGCTCCCGTTGCCCCAGCGACAAAATTCAATTCCCCTGACTCTTTTTGAACTGGTTTAAATTTTCTTCCCGAAATTAAAATATGAAGTTGATATGGAAGGTTGAGTTTTAGGGAAAAAATGCCAAAAATTATCAAAATACTGGCCGCTAAAACTAGCCACTGGTTATGGAGCAAAAAAGCGATTAAGACCAAGACGCCATAAGTGGCTCGGGAAAATTTTAGGGAACTGTCATAAATTAAACATTGTTTCATAAAATGATTATTAATTATTAAATTTTTTTAGACACATTTTTTAACAGCCAAGCATGCCCTTCTAATATCTTCTATATTATTGTACAGGTAAAAACTCAACCGACAACTAGCCGGGGGATTTAATTTATAATAATAATGTGCCAAGGTAGCACAATGGCAGCCAGCTCTGGATTCTATCCCCAGTTCACTTAGCTTTTCAGCGATCTCAAACGGACTTTTGTTTCGGCAGGTAAAAGCAACTAAATCTGTCCGATCGTTCGGATCTTTCGGGCCTAAAATTTCCAATGACGGCAGGTTGCTTAATATTTTTAATGCTTCTGTAATTAGAATTTTTTCGTGAGATTCTATATTTTCCATCGCTCTCCCAATGTCTGTCGCCTCCAATTTTTTATCAGTCATAAAGTAATTATACATTCCCGGATTTAAGGAAAAATCCATTAACAATCTTATGGCTTGAGCGGAAAGAATTGTGCCTAAAATGTTAGGAGTTCCAGCTGTGAACTTCCAGGGAAGCGAATTATAATCTACTCTTTCCGAACTTACCTTTCCTTCGGCAATCATGTCTCCGCCGTAAAGAAACGGCCTCATTTTCACCAGCAGTTCTTCTCTGGCATATAAAGCCCCGACTCCGAAAGGAGCGAGCATCTTATGGAAAGACCAAACGAGAAAATCCACGCCCAACTCGTCAACATTGACAAAAAGATGAGGTACGGTTTGCGCCCCATCAATCAAAAGGTATGATTTTTTTTCTCCATCTGGCTGAACATATCCACTGGCATCGGCGATTTCCCTTATTTTTTTAATTGGATTTTTTGTGCCTAAAAAATTTGAAGCCCCGGTGCAACAAACTAATTTAGTTTTTTTGTCTACCAAAGATTTTAAATGATTCAAGTCAAGTTGTCCTGTTTCTTTGTCAAATTTTGCGATTCTGCATTCCACACTAATCCCAAACTTCGGTAGTATTTCTTTGCTTAAGCCGTACCAAGGAACATAATTTGAATTATGCTCCATAAAGGTTGTAACTACATTGTCTCCGTCTCTAAATTCAGTCAGCAAAGAGTACATAACTGAATTAATCGCCTCGGTAGTATTTCTATATAAAATTATATTTTTTCTAGATGGAGCGCCGACAAATTGCGCGATAGTATCGTAAGAAGATTCAAATTCTCTGGTAGTTAACAATGAAGAACGCGATTGACCTCGATGAACATTGTCATATTGAACAATAAGTTTTTTCAATAAATCTAATAATTGAATTGGGCATTGCGTGCTCGCCGCATTATTAGAAACAATTCGCCCCGCTTTAATCGCCGGGAAAAAATTTCTTATTTTTTGGGTATCTATCATAGTAAATTTATTTTTCAACTAAATTATTATGGGTCTGTCGCCAGTTTTCAAACTTGATGATTGAATTATAAGAAACATCTGCCTTTTTGAAGAGACAATCTTGGATACAATAGTATTATGACGCCTTGTATCACAATCTTATTATTAGAATACATCTTTTCTTTAATTTTTACAAGGAAGTTTTGTTTTTGCCACGCGAAGTACGGCAATCAGTCGAGATTCTGTTCAAAATGAGTTCTAACTTTTTCCAACAAACACCACCAAAAAAATTTAAAAAATGGCCCTTATAGAAGTTTATTTCTTCCATAAGGGCAATAGGGCAATAGTGTTGGAGATATTTCTCCTCCTATTCTTCTTTTCTTCTATCCCCCTTTCTTCTATCTCCTCCTATTCTTCTTTCTACACCAATTTGTCCTATATCCCCCTTTCTTCTATCTCCTCCTATTCTTCTTTCTACACCAATTCTTCTTGCCACAAATTGTTCTAAAATTTCTTCCCCAACCTCTTGTTGCAATAATGATGACATGTTTCCCCCTCCTTTTACTTTTTTTAAATAAAAAAGCTAATTTTTTTAGCTATTTTAATAATAATAAATTAAAATAAAAAACGCAAGTCGCTTTACAAAGCAAAATCCGAATTCTGAAACTTGGCGGTGTTTGTTGGACAAAGTTCGAAACTATTTCGAGCAAAATCCAAATGATTAAAACTACTAAAAAGGACTCGGCAGGGCGAAACAATTTGTCTGGGGGAATGGATTCGCCCTGCCTCGGCTGATTTCTCGCCCGCA
>JAHJAP010000107.1 GCA_018813805.1 Patescibacteria group bacterium | reverse complement strand
TAAAAATTTAGTTAAAAAATATTATTTACCATTGATTAATAATAATTTGAGCGATCTAGAAAAAAAAGTAATAGCAGACGAAGAAATTAATCAAAGCGGTTTAGCTAGAATAAGAAAAATTGATAATTTGCTTAAACAAGGCAAAAGTTTTGAAGAAGTTAAAAAATATAGCGATGATTTTGAGTCAAAATTATATATTGAAAGTGATTTAGCTAAAGAAAAATTTGGTAAATTAATAAATGATTTACCTTTTGAGCAAGTTAGTGATATATTAATTATTGACAGTGGCTATTATATAATTAAAAAATATACTCAAGCTAATGGTTTAATATATATAGCTTATATTTTTATTAAAGCAAAAACATTAGACGATTATATAAATAACCAATTAAATAATTTAAAATTTATTAATTTAGCTGATTAAGGGGTCTGTCGCCGAATACTCGAAAGAGTATTCGGCGACAGACCCTTAAGATGGAGCCCACTGTCGGAATTGAACCGACAACCTGCGATTTACGATACCGCTGCTCTACCAATTGAGCTAAGTGGGCTTTTATAATAACTAATATTAATCAGAGCGAGAGACGGGAATCGGACCCGCGTTACTTGCTTGGGAAGCAAATGTACTACCACTGTACTACTCTCGCACATCTTATTTTATAATATAATTATATTGATATGAATTTTTTAAGTCAAATAAGAAGAAAGATGATATTCTGTTTTATTCTAGCACTAACTATTATAATTAGTAGTTTTATTTATATTACAGAAGCCAACGAAGCAACGTTTAATCGTTTTTATTCTGTAAAATTAGATAATGAAACTATTAAAAAAGGCTATACAGTAAACGCTTTTGATAATATATTAAAACTTTCCTTAACATCAGATGTGCTTAGCGAGCCTACGGAAGTTGAAATAATTGAATTAAATGAAGCAATTGATTTGCCTTGGCAATTAGAAAAAATAAGTCAAGTTTATCAATTTGAATTTAAAAATAAATTAGCCTATAACAAGCTCAAACCATTTTATATACAATTTTCCTACAATAAACCATCTAATTATTATAAACAAGTTTTTTATTATGATAAAAGACTTTCTGTTTGGCAGCCATTACCCACTATTGATTTTCCAGATAAATCATTTGTTCGATCTTTAATCCATTTGCCATTTGCTCGTTTAGCAATATTTGCTAATCCAGATGTTTTAGTTATTGGTCAAACTAGTTGGTATAAATATAAAGATGGTTTATTTACTGCTTCACCAGATTTTCCTAAAAAATCAAAATTACGGGTTTATAATACTGACAATAATAAATATGTTGATGTTGTTGTAAATGATTTTGGGCCAGATAGAAAAATTTATTCAAACCGCGTGATTGACTTAGACAAAGTCGCTTTTCAAAAATTAGCTCCCACAAGAGCAGGTGTAATCAATATTAGAGTTGAACCAATTTATATTGCCTCAAAGAATAATGAAAATTTTGGCATTTTATTAAATAAGGCTGCATTTGAAATCGCTGTTAGCGCTAAGTCAGCTATAGTAATGGACGAACGAACTAATAAAATTTTATGGCAAAAAAATGCTAATTTAGTTTTACCATTAGCTAGTTTGACAAAATTAGTTGCTATTAAAATTTTTCTTGATTTACGACCAACATTGAGTCAGGTGGTTGCATATAGCATAAAAGACGAGGAATATAATTATCAATATTGCAACAAATGGGAACCTGCTAAAGTTAATTTGTGCGATGGAGAAACCATAACAATTGAAGATTTAATTTATTCATCCTTGGTTGGTTCAGCCAATAACACTATTGAGACATTAATTAGAATTAGCGGTTTATCTCGTGATGAATTTATTGCTAAAATGAATCAAACAGTTACTGATTGGGGGGCTACATCAACTCATTTTATTGAAGCAACCGGCTTGTCGCCTCAAAATGTGAGTTCTGCTTTAGATTATGCTATAATAACAAAAGAGGTATATATTCACCCAATAATTAAAAAAGCTAGTACTATGGCAGTGTATAATTTTAAAACTATTAATTCACACAAGGCTCATCGTATAAAAAATACTAATCAATTAATTAAGACTAGCAGTTTAGAGATTGTTGGTTCTAAAACTGGTTATCTTGATGAAGCGCTCTATTGTTTAATGCTAAGAGCAAAGAAAAATTCAACAGGTCCTGTGATTGTTGTTACTATGGGAGCAAAAGATCGTATGATAAGTTTTCAAGAAACCGAAGCTTTAGCTAAATATGGACTAAAAAAAATAAGTCAAAAATTCAATGATTAAATTAATAAATATTTCTAAAATTTATCCTCCCAATGTTAATGCCTTATCGCAAATAAATTTGCATATTAAACCATGCGAATTTGTTTCTATTGTTGGTCAATCAGGAATGGGTAAAACTACTTTGGTTAAGTTATTAATTGGAGAAGAACGGCCTAGCGAAGGTAAAATTATTGTTGGAGGTTGGGATATAACCAATATTAACAATACAGAAGCGCCTGTTTTGCGTCGGCAAATCGGCGTAATTTTCCAAGATTTTAAATTGCTTAGCAAAAAAACATTATTTGAAAATGTTTCTTTTGCTTTGCAGGTTTGCGGCCAAACATCAAAAAAAATTAATAGCATAGTGCCTCAAGTTATGAAAATAGTTGGTTTGGAAAATAAAATGCATCGTTATCCTCAACAAGTTTCTGGTGGTGAACAGCAACGCGTAGTAATCGCTCGTGCTTTAGTTCATAGGCCTAAAATACTTTTAGCTGATGAACCAACAGGTAATCTTGATTCAATAAATACTAATGAAATTATAGAATTATTACAAAAAATTAATAAATTTGGCACAACAGTTGTTTTGGTTACGCATAACAGGGAAGTTGTTAATAAATTAAGACGAAGAGTTATTACTTTGGAAAACGGCATGATAGTAAGCGATCAAGCTGTTGGAAAATATTTATTATAAATGAATTATGTTTTTACTATCTTTTGCTCGAGTTATAAAATTTAGTTTACAAGATATTGGACGCAATGTGTGGTTGTCTTTGGTTACTATTGTTATTTTAATATTAGCTTTATTTTCAGTTAATCTACTTTTAGCAGTTAAAATTATAGGTTCAACAGCTATTAATGTTGTTAAAGAAAAAATAGATGTTAGTTTATATATTAAATCTGACACTGAAGAAAATAAAATTTTGGCGTTAAAAACTAAAATAAGCAGCTTTACGCAAGTTAAAGAAGTTAAATATATTTCTAAACAAACTGCTTTAGAAAATTTCAAGCAAAAGCATAAAAATGATTCGGAGATTTTGCAAGCATTAATTGAATTGGGCAAAAATCCACTTTCACCTAGCTTGATTATCAAGCCGCAAAATATGGATCAATACGATGAATTAATTGCTAGCTTAAATAAAATTGATGATGATATTATAGAATCGCGTAATTTTGATAATTACAAAACAATGCTAACAAAAATTAATTCTATAACTGATAAGATTGGTGAAGTTGGATTATTTATTAGTATAATTTTTATTTTTATTACTTTGTTAGTTATTTATAATACCATTCGCATGGCTATTTATACACATCGCGTAGAGATAAAAATTATGAAGCTAGTTGGCGCTTCTAATTGGTTTATTCGCGCTCCTTATTTTATTTCTAGTTTAATTTATACTTTAATAGGTGTTCTAGCTATAATTGTACTTTTTTATTTATTTTTAAGTTTATTGCAACCATATTTGGAGGTTTTCTTTATTGATTATGATTTTAATATAAGTACTTACTTTAATACTCATTTTTGGACTATTTTTGGACTGGAATTTTTAATTGCAGCAATTGTTAATGTGTTGGCTAGTATGATTGCGGTGAATAAATATTCAAAAGTTTAAAAATAAAAAGTGTAGATTGCGCTAGTTAACAACTTTAATTTTAATTGAATATTATTATGTATGACAAATAATAATTTAGTTTTTTATTCCACTAAAATTTTAATAGAACTTATTAATGATATTTTATATTTTCCTGTTTGGTGGTATTCGCGTGGAATAAAAAATTTATTAAAATTTTTAGCCAAAGTTTTATTCAATGAACAAAAATCTTTGGCTTTATTGGTTTGGTTGAAAAATATTTTTCAACCAATGTATGGACAATATGATTGGCAGGGTAGAATAATCAGTTTTTTTATCAGGTTGATTCAAATTATTGTAAGAAGTTTTGTAATGCTATTTGGATTTATTTTAGTAGGATTAATTATTTGTTTTTGGTTGTTGCTTCCATTTTTAATAATTAATGAAATTATTTTTCAACTAACATAATGCTAGAAAAAAATGAACAATTTATTATTTGTCCTACTTGTAATGGCTCGGGTGTTAATGCCAAGAATTCAATTTGTCCTACTTGTAATGGCTCGGGCTTAGGTATTTTTTATGTAAGAAAATTTTATTATTGGAAGCCAATATTAGGGCAAGCTGTAATTAAATTAAATCATTTTAAGAAAATTTTATATTTAATTATAAAT
>JAHJAP010000001.1 GCA_018813805.1 Patescibacteria group bacterium | reverse complement strand
CTCCATTTTAATTCCACCATAACGAGCTGCGTACGCGTTATAAACAATGCCTGATAACCAACCAATAATCCAGCCAACACCAGCAAAAACAAATGATAAAAAAACAGCTAATAACAAACTAATGCCAAGATTTAGCATAGTAACTGCTAAAGCTGAACCAACGAAATCTTTTTGCAAAATTATGTTTATTGCTACAAATAAAGCAGCCAAAAACACAAATAAAAATCCAGCTATACCACAAAATAAGCTAACAATCTTTGTTAATGATTTTTTGTCAATCTTTTTTAATTCTTTCATAATAAATTTCTAAATTAATAATTATTTTAAAAATCCCTAATTTGAATAAAAAAAACTTTTTTTAATTGTTCAACCAAGTCAGCTTGTATTTTATCCACTTCTAACGAAGTTAAAGTTCTATTTGTTTGATAAGTTAAATGCCAAGCTAAATTTTTCTTACTCGATCCCAACTTATTGCCTTGATAAACATCAAATAACTCAACTTGTTTAATCAGCGCATTAAAATTTATTATTTCTTGCTTAATATCATTATACAATATTTTTTCATCTACAACAAAAGCCAAGTCTCTAATAATAGGAGGGAATTTAGGCAACTCTTGATACTTTAGCGTTGGTTGATTAATTAATAGTGAAAAAAGTTCTTGCAAATTGATTTCTGCTGTTACTATTTCTTTTTTTATGTTTAAAGAAGAACTTGTTTTAAAACTTAATTTTCCTACCCAGCCAATTATTTTGCCAAGCGCTTCTATGTTGACATAAATTTTATTATCTGCCCAATTTGGAATTAATGATGCTTGAACAAAATTAGCAGTACAGTTTAAATAATTTAATAAATAAACAATAATATTTTTAGCTTGTTGAAATAAGTCATTGTTATTGCTAATGGATGTTTTAATTTGCTGATTAGCCAAAACAAACGCCAAATGTTTTTCTTGATAAGGCAATTTATTATTAATTTTATTATCTTTTTCAATATTTCCTGGTTTATTAATATAAATATTGCCAATTTCAAAAATTTTAATTACTTCTTCCATTGCTTGATTGCATTTAACATTTTCCAATAAATTCATAAATAAATTTGTACGCAACATGGTTTGATGAGCAACAGTAGGATTAACTAATTTTAAAGCTAAAGATTTTTCAAAACCCAATTTATTAATTTGCTCTTCGCTCACAAATGAATAATTATGCGCCTCGCTTAGTCCAGCGCCAAGTGATAAAATATTTTTAATTTTTCTTTCCAATAAATGTTCTTGATTATTTGATAAATTACCCATTTCTGTTTTAGGCATGATTGATTGGATGTTATTATAGCCATGAATTCGCACTATTTCCTCAACAATATCTTCTGCAATTGTTATATCGCGAGTTGCTCGCCAACTTGGAACTGTTACAATTAAAATATTTTTATTTTTTTTAATTCCAAATCCTAAATTTTGTAAAATTTTTATAATTTCTTTTTCTTTAATTTTTTTACCAATTATTTTGTTTACCCATTCTAAATCTAATTTAATAATATTGTGATTTAAAGAATATTTTTTTTCATCTTTTAATTCACTAATAATTTTAGCTTTAGGGCAAAATTCTTTTATTAATTCTACAATCCGCACCAAGGCGATTTCACATAAATTTGGATCTAAGAATTTTTCAAAACGAATAGAAGCTTCTGAGCGCAATCCTAATTTTTGCGAAGTTTTTCTTATTAAAATAGGATTAAAATTAGCTGATTCAATTAAAATAGAAGTGGTGCTATTATCAACTTCACTATCAACTCCTCCCATTATTCCAGCAATAGCAATTGGCTTTTCTTTATCAGCAATAACCAGCATACTGTTATCTAATTTTCTGTCTTGTTTGTCCAATGTTTTTATTATTTCATTATTTTTTGCATTTCTAATAATTATACTTTTATTAAAAATCTTACTTAAATCAAAAATGTGCGTTGGTTGCCCAAATTCTAGCATTACATAATTTGTAATATCAACAATATTATTAATTGGCCGCATGCCAACGCTAATTAATCTTTTTTGCATCCATTCTGGAGAATCTTCTATTTTTATTTCATCTAAAGCTACTGCCATATAACGTTGGCATAATTTAAAATCTTCAATTTTTACATTAATTTTTGTTGCTCCCTTGACAAGAAATGGTAAAGGGGTTGATTTTATCTGTTTTAATTTTACATTTAAAAAAGTAGCAATTTCTCGCGCCATGCCATAATGCGACCACAAGTCAGGACGATTTGTAATAGACTTATTGTCAACTTCAAAAATTACATCATTATCAAGTTTTTCAGCTTGTTTTTTTATTTTATCAATTTCAACAGTATGCATTGTTAATTTTAAGCCTAATTCTTCCGGAGTAATTGACTCTGGAATATTAACAAAATCTTTTAACCAATTTAATGATAAATACATAAAAAAATTAATTAAAACTGTTTTAAAAATCTTAAATCTCCGCTGTTAAATAATCTAATATCATTAATTCCATATTTCATCATTACTAAACGAGTTAATCCTAAGCCAAAAGCAAATCCTGAATATTTTTTTGAATCAATGCCTCCATATTTTAAAACGTTAGGATGCACCATGCCTGCTGGCAATAATTCCAGCCACCCGCTATTTTTGCATGCTGAACATTTTTTCCCATTACAAATAGTGCATTTAATATCTATTTCTATTGCAGGCTCAACAAAAGGAAAATACCCTGGTCTAATTCTAATTTCCATTTCTTTTTTAAAAATTCCGTTTAATACTTTTTTCGTTACTGCAATTAAATTTGTAATAGAAATATCTTTATCAATCATTAAACCTTCTAATTGATAAAAAGTATGATCATGACAAGCATCAGTTGCTTCGCTTCTAAATACCACGCCAGGAACAATGCAACGTAGTGGCACGCCATATTTTTGCATTGCCCTTACTTGCACATTGGATGTGTGAGTGCGCATTACTAAGTCATACTTTTTTTCTTTATTTTTATGATCAAGATAAAAAGTATCCTGCATATCGCGAGCTGGATGATAAGGCGGCATATTTAAAGCTTCAAAATTATAATAATCACTTTCCACCTCTGGACCATCTAAAACCATAAATCCCATTGAAATAAATAAATCCTCTAATTCATTTTGTACTTGAGTAACTGGATGCAAATGACCATGATCAATTATTTTGCCAGGCAAAGTAACATCAACAAAAGATTGATTAACAGTTTTAGTTAAAATTGAATTTTTAACTTCAGCAAATTTATTAATGACTTCTGTTTTAATATTATTAGCTAATTTGCCAATATCTTTTTTCTCAACATCTCCCATGTCAACAACACTTCGCAAAATTTTTGTTAATTCACCTTTACGCCCTAAATATTTAATTTCTAAATTACGCAAAACAGAAACATCTTTAGTATTAACTAACTGCTTTAAAACTTGATCTTTTAGTTGTAATAATTTATCTTTCATATTCATTTTTTTTATAGCTTAATAAAAAAAATTCCACTATTGACAAACCAATAATTAATAATCCCATATTAAGCCAACCGAATAAATCTCGAGCTAATAAAAACAAAACAATCACAATAAAAAAAGCAAATAAAAATGACTGACGAAAAGCTGCTATAACTAAATCTGAAGCTAATTCATGCCTTAAACCAATAAATCTAATAACAAAACCGATTATTGCCGTTGCTCCAACTATTGCTAAAAATAAAGATACATAAAATAATAAAAAACCAACCCAATTAGTAATTTGCGGATTAACTGTCAAAATAACTATACCAAAGGCAATCCAACACAACAATGTGGCCGCAATCATAATAATCAAATAGGAACGCAAAGACATAGAATTTTTAATTTTTAATCTTTAAAATTATATAAACATTGATCTTATCATACCATTTTTTAATAATCTTTTCAAAATATTTTAACTTAAATAATTAATTTTTTTAACAATTTTTTCTGTTAATTCTTCATTTATTTTGCTAATAATTATTGCTTCTTTAATTTTAATTTGTTCAATTGAGCTTTCTGACAATGATGCAATTGTTAAATACCCATCTTTAACATAAAGCGGCTTAACACGATAAGCCAAGCCATTATTAAATAATTGTCTTACTGTTTGGCTAAAAACTTCTTTAACTTTTTTTTCAGCAATTTTTTTGCCCAGGCCATGCTGTTTAATTGTTTTAGATAATAATGTTTTTATATCTAGCATAAAAAATGAATTTTATTTCT
>JAHJAP010000106.1 GCA_018813805.1 Patescibacteria group bacterium | reverse complement strand
TTCTTTATAAAATAATTAAACTTAATAAAATAATTAAACTTAGTTTCTTAAAAATTTAATCAACTAACCAATTAACTAAATTATATCAATTTTAATAAAATTCCGCAAAATTCAATTTCAAATTTAGGGTCTGTCGCCAAATACTCTTTCGAGTATACCGTATTCGGCGACAGACCCATTTACTCAAAACTATGAAAATTTATATTCAAAAAAACATTCAACAACAACCTTTTCAAAGTAATCAAGCAATTTTAAAATCACTTGGTTACTTATGTTTATTAATTGCGCTAACTTTATGCCATGCTCCATCTTTAAACGCCCAAAACAATCTATCACAAAAATTATCTGGCCGCATTTTGCTTCAAGTTCAATCAAAAGGCGAAGCTTGGTATATTAATCCTGCTGATCAAAAAAGATATAGTTTGGGCAAACCAAGCAATGCTTGGACAATAATGCGCGAGTTAAGTATTGGCATTACCAATACTGATTTAACCAAAATACCAGTTGGTATAATTAATATTAACACTAACGCGTTGGACAATGATCAAGATGGTTTATCTAATGATATGGAGATTGCCTTAAACACTAATCCCAATAATCCTGACTCTGATCAAGATGGTTATACTGATTTAGTTGAATTAAATAATAATTATAATCCAATTAATACTAATCGCTTACCAATAGATATTAATTTTACTAAAAAAAACTTAGGTAAAATTTTTTTACAAATAGAAAGCAAAGGCGAAGCTTGGTATATTAATCCTGCTGATCAAAAAAGATATTTTCTCAACAAACCTGATAGCGCTTTTATTATTATGAAAAAATTAAGCCTTGGAATTACTAATGAAAATTTAAATCAAATATTAATTAATGAATTAACAACTCCAATAGAAGATAAAATTCCTGAACCTGAACCAGAACCAAAACCAATAGATGATTTAAATATCTTAGAGCAAGCCGCAATAGCAATTAGAAGTAATGATAAAATTAAAGCAAAGTCATTATTTCATCCAAGCATGGAAAAAATGATTGAATATACTTTAAATTATCTTAATTCTGAAAGTAAATTAATATTAGCTAATATTCTTTCTGGTTCTAAATTAATTGATTCAACAGATGATCAAAAAATTTATTCCACCACAGTTTACTTTTCTATGAGTGGCCATGCAGTGTCTGTTAAATTTTATGTTAAAAAACAAGCTGATAATAACTGGTTGTTAACTAATCTTTAAAAACGCGAATAATCCATATTGGGTCTGTCGCCGAATACCGTATTCGGCGACAGACCCACAATATTAATTTTCTTTTCCAACATTACAAAAAACCGCAGCCGCAACTACTGTTGTCCATAATCCATCTTTATGACCTTCAGCTGACTGACAAATATTAGTTGTTTTAAATATATGTCCGCTAGCTTTATAAATTTGCTCTCGTTCTGCCCAAGCTGTTTCTGAATCAAATTCAATCCCAAGCGTTGTGGCCAACATAGTTGCCGCCAAATCTTCAGCATATTCTCCGCACTTTTTACCTACTTCACCAAAAGTATGATACTCTGATAAATATCCATAATGACTATTATCTTTTATCCGAGCCACACCAATAGCTGAAGCAACTAAACGATTTAGTTCATTAGTTTCACTTCTAGACATAACACAAAAAACAATTTGGCCAGGTTCTAATGTTTTTCTTCCTTTTTCCTTGGAAATAATCTTGCAATTTGGAGGTAAAATGCTGGAAACACAAACAAGATTGCATTTTTGTATCCCAGCATCTCTTAAGGCTAGCTCAAAAGAAGCAAGTTTATCTTTGTGCGTGCCAACACCTTTTGTTAAAAACATTTCTTGAGGAGTAAACATAATTTTAATTTTTTAATTTTTTCTTTATTAAATGATTGCGTTGTTTTAAATCACGCATTTTTGTTGAAAATAATATTAATAAATGTTACACTATAATTATAATAAACAATCCAACTAATTATTACAATGGCAATAAAAAATAGCTGGTATAAAACATGGTGGGGCGTTGGTTTAATTATTATTTTAATTATTATTTTAATTTTTTTAATTGCTGTGGGTTTTTATTTTTTTAATTTAGTTAAACAAAATAAAAATAATTTAACTAATCAAAAGATCAGGCCAACTAGCCAAACATATAATGTATCAACTCTTGATAATTTTTGGCTAGGTACTGCTAACCCAAAAATAACAATTATTGAATTTTCTGATTTTGCCTGTTTTTTCTGTAAAAATTCTTATTATAATGTTAGAGAAATCAATTTAAAATACAAAGATAAAGTTAAAATTATTTTTAAAGATTACCCATTGCACGAAGAATCAACTGCTTTGGCAATGGCTGGTCGTTGCGCTGGAGAACAAGGCTTGTTTTGGTTAATGCATGATAAATTATTTCAAAATCAAGGAATTAACACTAATCAACAATTAATTGAATTAGCAAAACAAATTGGCGCTGATGTTAATAAGTTCACTGATTGTTTAACTAAACAAAAATATTTAACAAATATTCAAAAAGATATTGCTGAAGGCGTTAAACTAAATTTAACTGGCACACCAACTTGGTTTATTAATGGTTATAAAATTGAAGGAGATATACCGCATGATGTATTTACGCAGACACTAGAGAGACTACTAATATACTAATTTAATATACTAATATACTAATTATACTAATGATACAAATGGATACTAATATTTAATTTATGCTTCAAGTTCGTATTCATGGTCGTGGTGGACAAGGAGTTGTAACAGCTGCTGAATTAATAGCTATTGCTGCTTTTAAAGACGGGAAACAAGCTCAAGCTTTTCCTTTTTTTGGAGTGGAAAGAATTGGCACGCCGGTAGAATCTTATGTTAGAATTGATAATAAGCCAATTATAATTAGAGAACAAATTTATCAACCAGATATTTTAATTATTCAAGACCAAACTCTATTAGATGCTATAAATATAACCAATGGTTGCGCTAAAAAAACAATAATTATAATTAATACTGAAAAAAACAAAACTGATTTTCCATCTTTATTAAAAAAATTTTTAAAAACCAACATGCACACAATTGATGCCACAAGAATTGCCATGGAAATTCTTGGTAAAAATATTGTTAATACAGTAATTTTAGGCGCTTTTGCAAAAGCTACAAATATTATAACACTAGAATCCTTAAAAAAAGCTATTGAAGAAAAATTTGCTGACAAAGATGCTGAGTTGATTGCTAAAAATATTAAAACTATTAAAACTGCATATAATATACTTTCTAAATTATAAATATCAATAAGATAATTTCTAAATTATAAATTATAATTTCTAATAAAATGAC
>JAHJAP010000105.1 GCA_018813805.1 Patescibacteria group bacterium | reverse complement strand
CATATAATTTTAAATAATTATTATTTACTAAAATATTTACCATCGTCTTCATCATCGTCTATTTTGTCTTCTTTATTTTCAAAAATCAAATCTGGCTCTATCTCATCTTCTGTTTTTTCTGATTCATCATCTACTTCTTCCAAATATTCATCAGGCGCCTCTGATTCTTTTTGTTTATGCAAAGGCATGCCACTAATTGTCTGATTTATCATTTTATCATATTGTTCTTGAGAAATCAATATTTCCCTAGGCTTAGAGCCATTGGCTTGTCCTATTATTCCTTCTTGTTCTAATAAATCTAAAAGTCTAGCTGCCCTAGCATAACCAATGCTTAAACGACGCTGTAAATAAGAAGCTGAAGCTTTACCTGAATTAATAATAATTTCCTTAGCTTCTTGCAATAAATTATCATCATCTACCCCGCTACCATCCATACCAACGCCTGCTAAACCGCGAACTTTTTGTTTTTCTAATATTTCTTCAACATAGTCAGGTTCTCCACCTTTTTCTTTGATATAATTAACGATTTTTTTTATCTCATTATCACTAACAAAAGACCCCTGCAATCTTCTAGCTTTAGAAATTTCAGTTGTTGTAAATAACATATCACCGCAACCTAATAATTTCTCTGCGCCAAGTGAATCTAAAATTGTTCGAGAATCCACGCCTGATGAAACAGAAAAAGCAATACGGGCAGGCATATTAGCCTTAATTAAACCAGTAATAACATCAACACTTGGTCGTTGAGTTGCCAAAATCAAATGAATGCCTACTGCTCTAGCCATTTGAGCTAAACGTATAATGCCTGCTTCAATATCACGAGCTGCAGCTATCATTAAATCAGCTAATTCATCAATTACAAAAACAATGTATGGCATTTTGTCTTTGCCTCTGCTATTATAGCTTCCAATATTTTTTTTATTACTCTTTGCCAAAAGTTCGAAACGACGATCCATTTCATTAAGACACCATTTTAAAGCATTAACTGTTTTGCCAACCTCAGTAATAACTGGAGTTAAAAGATGTGGGATGCCATTATAAACAGGTAATTCCACTCTTTTTGGATCAACTAAAATAAAACGCAAATCATCTGGATTATTTTGATAAAGCAAACTAATAATAATAGAATTTAAACAAACTGATTTGCCGGAATTAGTAGCTCCTGCTACTAATAAATGGGGCATCTTATTTAAATTGTCCAGCCAAACTTTGCCTGAAACATCTTTGCCCAAAGCAATCATTAAATTATTTTTTCTTTTAATAAACATATCTCCTGACAAAACTTCTCTTAAACCAACAATTGCCTTAGTTTGATTAGGCACCTCTATTCCGACCAGAGACTTTCCGGGAATTGGCGCTTCAATTCTAATTGGATGAGCAGCTAAAGTTAAAGCAAGGTCATTACTTAAAATAGTAATACGTGATAATTTAATACCATCAGCTGGTCGCAAAGTATATTGAGTAACAGTTGGCCCAATATTAATTTCTCCCATTTCACTTGGTATACCAAAATTTTCCAAAGTTTTTTGAATTATTAAAGAATTATTTTTTATATCACCGCTAATTGGTTTATTAACTTGCCCATTAAGTAAATCTAAAGGTAGATCTATTTTTATATTACTTGCTTTCCAATTATTATTATTTTCTTTATTTTTTATAATATTGCTCTCAGCAAATAATCCCCCAGTTTTTATTTTATAACTTTTAAAATCGCCTCTAGCTTCTGCATCAATCAATTCATTATTATTTATTTCTTCTTGTTCAACTTCTTCGGCTTCTTCATATTCTTTATGTTTAAAAATTTTATTAAAAAAATACTTTATTGAATAAATAATTTTAAACAACCAACTATCAGCGCCAATAATTGATCTTAATGTCATATTAAATATGAGCATTAAAGCAATAATTAATAAACAAACTAAAACAATTAAACTTGCCCAAAAACCCATAATTTTAGTAAAACTTAAAACTACAGTTAATCCTAAATAACCACCACCAATGCCTTTAGCAATAACAGCGTTCCATTGATTTTGATCTATAAATAAATGCAATAAACCGCTAAAAGAAATGCTAAAGAAAAATAAACCTAAATAATTAGCCCCTTTAATTAAGTATTTATCTTCATTATAAAGCATAAATCCTATCCCTAGAAAAATAAAAGGAAGCGCCCATTTACCCCAGCCAAAAACAAACATCGCTCCTTGATTTAAATAAACACCCATCTGACCAGCCAAATCGAATAAACTCAACAAATTAATAGCGCCAAAAGCTAAAATAACAACAATAAAAATACTTTTTTTAATATGAGAATCAAGGCCAAGCTCAGACATGGCCGCGTAATTTAATTGATTTTTTTTATATCTTCTTCTAGTCATAAAAAAATTTGTAAAATCAAACACTCACGCTCCACAACATTTTTTATATTTTTTTCCTGACCCGCAAAAACAAGAGTCATTACGACCGATTTTATTGCCACTAGCATTTTTAATTTTCTCTTTAATTAAATCTAAATTAACATTAGCTGCCTGTTGATTATTTTGCGCTGTTTTAAAAGCGCTAAAGGGATTACTATTTTTAGACATTTCTTTAGCTGGCGCGCTAAATTGTTTTGGTTGATTATCCAAATCTAAAATTGCAAATTGACCAACATCGCCAATTTTAAAAATAGAATAAGCAACCTGTTTTTGAATTAAATTATTTAACTCATTATACATTGAATAAGCTTCTTTTTTATATTCAATTAAAGGATCGCGCTGACCATAACCTCTTAAGCCAATACCACGACGCATGTGATCCATTGCATCAAGATGTTCAATCCACATAATATCAATTGATCTTAATAAAATATTTTTTTCTATTTCCAACCAATTAATTTCTGCTTGTTTAGCTTGTTGACTAAGTTTTTGATATTCATCTTCAGCTGATTTTATTAAATGTTCAATAATCATTGTGCGCGCTTTTACTTTATCTAATTTATCACTATCACTAGTAAAATTTATTAAATCATTTTCTAATTTTTTTTCAATATGAAAAATCGTAGAAACAACCTGACAAATTTCCTTCAAATTCCAATCATTAATATTATCAGTGGCTGTATGAAAAATTATTACTTGTTCAATCTCATGCTCCACCATTTCTAAAATTACATTAGATAAACTTTTAGAAACCTGAATATTTTCATCAGCCTCGCTCTGACTATTTGCTTGTTTATGTATTAATAAAATCTCTCGACGCTTACGATAAATCGCTTCTCTATGTTTATTAATAACATCATCATATTCAACTAAATGTTTTCTAATATCAAAATTATTGCCTTCAACTTTAGTTTGAGCTGATTCAATGGCACGAGAAATTATTTTACTCTCAATTGGCGTATCTTCAGGAACTCGTAAAGTTGACATTAAACTTTTCATTCTATCTCCACCAAAAATTCGCATTAAATCATCTTCTGTTGAAATATAAAATTGGCTAGAACCAGGATCGCCTTGCCTGCCAGCACGACCACGCAATTGATTATCAATCCGCCTTGATTCATGACGTTCGGTGCCAATAACATGGAGTCCGCCAACATCAATTACTTTTACTCGCTCTTCTTCGCTCGCAGGGTATCCACCCAAAATAATGTCTACGCCTCGACCAGCCATATTAGTAGCAATAGTAACCTTGCCTAATTTGCCAGCTTGAGAAATAATTAAAGCCTCTTGTTCATGATGCTTGGCATTTAAAATTTGAATATTAATCCCTTCTCTTTCTAACATTTCTCCCAAAAGTTCATTTTTTTCAATAGAAATAGTACCAACTAAAATCGGCTGGCCACTAGCATGACACCTTTTTATTTCCTCAACTATTGCTTTAAATTTACCATTTTCTGAACGATAAATTAAATCATTCAAATCTTGACGAATCATTAATTTATTTGTTGGCACTACAACAGTTTCTAAATGATAAATTTTAAAAAACTCTTCAGCTTCAGTTACTGCTGTTCCAGTCATACCAGCTAATTTTTTATAAAGTCTAAAATAATTTTGAAAAGTAATTGTAGCCAAAGTTCGTGATTCTCGCTGAATACTAACGTTTTCTTTAGCTTCTATGGCTTGATGCAGTCCCTCGCTATATCGACGACCATGCATTAGCCTGCCAGTAAATTCATCAACAATTATAATCTCTCCTTCTTTTACTACATAATCACGATCTTGTTTAAATAAAGTCATAGCCTTTAACGCCTGTTCAATATGATGGACTTCATTCATGCCGCCAGCAACATAAATATTATCAACCCCTAGCCATTTTTCCAATTTGGCAATACCAGCTTCAGTTAAAGTAGCAGCGCGCATTTTTTCATCAATATTATAATCTGTATTTTCTTCTAATTTTTTAACTAGCACGGCAAACTTATAATATTTGTCTGTTGATTCTTCAGCTGGCGCGCTAATAATCAATGGGGTTCGCGCTTCATCAATTAAAATTGAATCAACTTCATCAATAATAGCATAATTTAACCCGCCGCCACCTACAACATCTGCTCCAAACTGAAGATCTGATCGCTGAACCATTTTTTCTAAATCTGGCATCATGTTGTCTCGCAAATAATCAAAACCAAATTCATTGTTAGTGCCATAAGTAATATCGCAATTATATGCTTCTTTTCTTAAAACAAATTTTAAAATTTCTTTATTTTGATCTTGAGAATTAATAATATTTTGGTTGGAATTATAAATATAAGCTTGTTCATGAGTAATACATCCAACTGTTAAACCTAAAAAATCAAAAATTTTTCCCATCCAACTTGTATCTCTTTTAGCTAAATAATCATTAACTGTAATTATATGAACACCTTGTTTTGGCAAGGCATTAAGATAAGCCGCTAATGTTGCTACTAAAGTTTTTCCTTCTCCTGTTTTCATTTCAGTAATTTGCCCACGATGAAGCACTATGCCCCCCATCAACTGAGCATCATAATGCCTTTGCCCCAAAATTCTCTTAGCTGCTTCTCTTACTACAGCAAAAGTATTGGGCAAAATTTCTTCCAATATTTGCTCAATTACTTCACTCTTTTTATCAGCTGCAATGGTTTGATTATCCACTCCCAACTTTTTTCTAAATTCTACTGTCATTTCTCTTAATTCATCATTACTCATAACCTGATATTTTTTTTCCAGTTCATTTATTTCTGCCACAATTGGTTCCATGCTTTTAATCACCTTGCTATTGGGATCACCAAAAATTTTAGTAAATATAGACATAAGTTAAATTATTTATAACTTTTTTATGCTTCTGGACTCTAAATCTAGAACTCTGAGCCCTGAACTTTTTGACTTTTCTTGTCCTTATACTTTTTAATTACCACCGCCATGTGGTCTTTTACTTTATCAATGGCTTTAAATAAATTTTTTTCAGTTTTTTCTACGCGCAACAATTCGCCAGGAACTTCTAAATTCATTTCAGCGCGATAAATTTGACCTTTTAAATGGTGATGGGTTGTTAATTCAACCTCAAAATTAACATTAAGTATCTGTATCTTTCCTAAAAATTTTTCCAACATATTTACCTTTTGTTGAATATAGTCTTTTGTTTCATCTGTTAATTCAATGTTAGTTGCTTTAATATTTGGTTGCATAAGATTTGTTAGGCCTATCGCCCTTATTAATTTAATTATAATTATTTTAAATTTTATCCAATCATTTTATCCCAAACCATTTTAAATTTACTTCCAAATTTAATAACATCTTTATAGGTTACTACTAAAATCAATAACATTAATAAAAAGAATCCTATATTATGTGTAATATTTTCTATTTCTCGCTTAACAGGAGAACCTTTAATTTTTTCAACAATTAAAAATAAAATTCTACCACCATCAAGAGCTGGAAAAGGTAAAAAATTAATAATTGCCAAGTTAACAGACAACAGCGCTGTAAATTGTAAAAGATAAACAATGCCCATTCGTGCTACTTCTCCTGTTAAAACAGCAATTCCTACTGGTCCAGTTAATCCAACGCCTAAACCACTACCAAATATTAAGCCTTTTATAAGCCCATAAAAAGCCACAACAATCATCCACATTAAAACAAAAGTAGTTTTTACCCCCTGCCAAATAGCTATATGCCAAGGATATTTAACTATGCCTGTTTCAGTAATTGCTATGCCAACTCCACCCCGTTCAGTTTCTTGTCTAATTTCTGGCACAATTTGACTAATAATTATTGTCTGTCCACGTTTTATTTGATAATTTAATGTTTGTCCAGTATGTTCAGCAACAAATTTTTGTAAATCGCCATAATTGCTAAATTGTTTATTGCTAATACTAATTATTGCGTCGCCAATCTTTAAACCAGCCTTAGCGGCAGGAGAATCTTTAAACACTTGAACAACTTGCATTTTATGATCAGTAATTTTCGCTTGTTTACCAAGATTATCCAGGGCTTGAGGCATACCAATTATAAAACCAATAATAATTAACACCATAGCCAAAATAATATTCATCGTAACGCCAGCGGAAAGTATTGAAAATCTCTGCCAAATTGAACGAGAAGCAAAACTATCGCTTTCAACTTTGCTTTCGCCATCTTGTCCTTTTATTTTAACAAAACCGCCTAATGGCAACCAATTTAAAGAATAAACCGTACCAAACTTATGTTCTGCTTCAACTATTTCTTTATTTCCTTTAATCAAACGCCATTTTCTATTAGAATCTTTCCATGTTTGCAAACCAAAAATTCTTGGAGGAAGGCCTAATCCAAATTCTTCAGCTTTAACTTTAAATTTTTGAGCAACCAAAAAATGTCCTAATTCATGGACAAGAACTAAAAATGACAAAACTAAAACAAAAACAATAATTGTTAATAACATAAATTTATTAAAGTCTAAAGTTTATAAAGTCAAAAAATAAACGATGAATAATCATCCCCACCGAGTGGCTTATGCACTTTTTATGGGTCTGTCGCCGAATACTCTTTCGAGTATAAAATTTCAAATTTTTAAATTATATTGTCATAATCTCTTCTTCTTTCTTATCTCTAATTTCTTTAATTCTGCTATTTTGTTTACTTATCTCTTCATCTAACTCTTTAATAAATCTAAATTTATCATCTTCACTATCTTCTTTGTTTTTAAATGCTGTTTCTATAATCTCTTTAATTTCATCTCTTACTTGACGTAAAGAAATTCGCGCTGTTTCCATTTTTTCATTAAGTTTTTTAACTAATTCTCGCCTATTTTCTTCAGTTAATGGCGAAATAACTATTCTAATTTTATCACCTTCGTTTATTATACTTAAACCTAAATTAGCCATAACCAATGCTCTTTCCACGTCTTTTATAGTATTTTTATCCCATGGAGTAATTACCAAGCTTCTAGCTTCAAGAACGCTAATACTGGCTAAGCCTGCCAATAACGTTCTTGCGCCATAAGCCTCTACTTGAATGTTGTCCAAAATAGTTGGATTAGCACGACCTGTTCTTAAATTAGAAATATCTTTTTTAAAAAAATCAATAACTTTATCAAATTCTACTTGCTTGGCTTGAATGTGTTTGTTCATAATGTTTTTTATTTAATTTAATTTTATTTTATAATTTGTTTCATTGCTAAATAAATAATATTTTCATTCTTTGGATCAATTAATAATTTCCAACCAGCGCGGCTACTAGGCAACTTTTTAGTAATCCATTTTTGACCACCATCAATTGAGTGATAAAAAGTAGTATTAGTCACATAATAAATTTCTTTTAAATTTTTAGGATTAACAGCTACTGAATTAATTACTGTTTCTTCTTTTGGAGTAATAAGTTCTATTTTTTCCCAACTATCGCCATTATCAACTGATTTTAGTAAACCATAATGAATAGCTAGAAAAAGAGTTATTTTTTCTGATTCTGTAATAATTAAATCCTGAATTCTTTCATTGTCATCAAATTCTTTTAATTTATCAGATAAATTAATCCATGTTATGCCAGCATCAGTTGAACGAAAAATTCCATTATTTTTAGTACTAACAAAAATTAACTTGCTATTAGTTTGACTAACAATAATTTTAATTACATTATCAATAAATCTATTTAATGTTTGCCAACTATTACCGCGATCAATACTTTTAATTATTTCTCCGCGACTAGTGCCAATATAAACTATTGAATTATTAGAATTATCAATTGCTAAAGTATTAATTTTTACACTTAAATCATTATCAAAATAAACTTGCGTCCAACTACGATTGCAATCTGTTGATTTATAAAGTTTATTATTAATGGCAGCATAAATTATACATCTTGATCCAGGATCTATTGCAACACTGTTAATTGTTACTTTGCCCAAGTCACTAGCCATTTGCCAAGTATCGGCGCCATCATAACTATAAAATAATCCATTGTCAATACTGCTAAAATAAATTGCTTTATTATCGCCAGGATCCATAACTAATGAAGTAGCATTAACCATATTAAAGTTTTTAGGCTGGCCGCTAATAGTTGGTATGTATGTCCTCTGCGACCATGTATTTCCTTTGTTAACGCTACGATAAACCCCGCCATCAGCTTTTGGCCCGCCGCCTTCTTTAGAGTCAAAACTTATTGCACAACCCGAAGCTATAAGACTAATAATTAAACCTAGTAAAAAAAATTTTACGTATTTTTTGATCATATATTTTAATTTAGTTATTAGCTTATTAGAAAATTGCCTAAAAAGCTACAACTTAAAAAGCTAACTCAAAAGCTAATAGCAACTTGTTCCAGTGCCAACCTAGGACTAACATTGGCTTTAATAAATTCCCTTGCTTGTCTTAATAAATTTATTAATTTAATTAAACTATTTATATCTAATTTGCTTTTTATTGAATAAAACTCTTTCATAAACATTTGATGTTGAGTTAAATCATCCTGTTCTAAAAGTATAAGAAGCAAATCCCTTGCTAACCCTTGCCAAACTTCAACAGCACGCGTAGCTAGCCTGACTGATTCTTGACCACGCATTTCTTTACCAATAAGCTCTTCCACGGCAAGTATTCTTTTGTTAATATCAACATCCATAAAACTTAAAAATACTTCAACCTTTTTCTTGTAGTTTTCATAAAAATCTTTATCTTCCAAAAACTTTACAGCTAAAGCTGCTCTACCAAGACACAATTTAGAAAAATTTTTAGCAACACTTCTCTGGGCTTGGTGATATTTAATTAAATAATCATAGATAATATCAGCAGACAATGGAAAAAATTTAAGAATTTGACTTCTGGAAACAATAGTAAGGGGCAAAGACTCAATGCAAGAAGTAATTAAAATTATAATTACTTTGCTTTTTGGCTCTTCCAATGTTTTTAGTAAAGCATTAAATGCTTCTAAACTCAAATCTTCAGCATGCTTAATAATGCCTATTTTGTAAGAATTTAAAAAAGAACTTAAACTAATTGTTCTAATAAAATTTCTAATCTGTTCAATTGAAATATTTTTTTTATCTTTATCTTTTTTAATTAAATGAATATCGCCATAAATCCCCCTAATAGCTTGTTGACAAGGCTGGCATTTATTACAAGGCTCACCTTTATTACTTCGGGCTAAACAAATCAAACTTTGAGCAAAAAAATTAGCTATTGTAGTTTTTCCTAAATTATCAGGTCCTGAAAAAATATAACTTCCAGCAGCCTTATTATTAACAATGCTTTTTTTCAAAAACTCAACAATATGATTATTGCCAATTAATGGCCAAGTTGATTTAATTTTATTATCCATGAATGAATTATAACATCTATAGTCTAAAAGTCAAAATCATATCAAGTGCTAAAAATCCCTAGTTGTTAGAAAAAACAACTAGAAGACGGAAACCAATATTGCTATAATGGTTGTCAGACAAGCGATAGTTCACGCTCGAAAGCCCGCCGACATCAGAGCAACCACTGTACAAACGGTTACCACCCGCATATTCATCTTGCGTCCATTCGGAAGTGTTAGTTTCGCCCCATTCTGGATAATAGGCGTTGCTAATAAAATTAGCTTCAACCTCACGGGGAAGGCGCAAGTCCTTAGAATCAATATTTAGGGCTTTAACAAAAACAGCAATAACTTCTGGTTTGGCTAGTTCATCGGCTGAAATATTAAATCTCGAATCCTTGACTTCAAAATCTCTAATAACACCCTTAGCTCTCAAATCCTTAATCGCTGGTCCTAATATATCTTTATTATACATTCCCTTATATTTTGGTTTAGCGCGACTATCTATCAACACCCAATTACCACTCAGTTGAGCTGAATCAGCGGTAATACTTTTATCTTTAATAGCTTTGTAGAAAAAATTTTCCGGCTTCTTCTTCCAGCCAGGAAATTCTTTTTCTGCAGTCATTTCTATGGGAGGCAAATAGTGTAGCTTCATGCCAATCTCTTCCCAGTATTTAATTTTCTCGACCGTAACTTTGGCTGGTAATTTAGAAACCTCCACATTACTACCAAAAAACGTTTCTAAAGCCCTAGTCTCTTTCTTGATAAGTTCAAGTTGCCACTTCTCAAATTCTTTTTCACTACCTTCTGCTATAGCATCTTCTGGTAATAACCAATCTAAGACTTCATTTTTAATTATGCCGATCTCATCAAGTAATTTTTGCTTGACCTTGTCTTCCTTTTCCACTTCTTTTTCTTTGGGCTTCAGATTCTTATTTTCTTGATTCAACAAGACTGCTCCAAATTTTTGTTCTATTCCAAATGCCATAGTGTTAGGGGTCTGTCGCCGAATACTCTTTCGAGTAGAAAATTTCAAATTTTATACCGAATACGGTATTTGGCGACAGACCCGTTAGATAAAAAATAATAAAACTTTGTAATTTTTTCTTTTGTGCTCTATTTAGCTCTGTATGTAATTATCTTAACACCATTTCTAATTATTTTCAATCTCAAAATTAAAACAATTTCGTCCTTGCTTTTTTCACTTATTTCTTTTACAATAATTTCATGAATAATAAACTTAAAAAGATTATTTTACTTGGCGGGGATATAATTATTTTTTATGCTTCTCTTTATTTTGCCTTGCTAATTCGCTATTCTAGCGCTGAATTGTGGAAAACACATTTTTGGCCATTTACAATAATTCTCTTTTTTTGGTTAATAATTTTCTATATTTCTAATCTCTATAATCTAAATATAGCAATTAATAATTTCACCTTTTTTCAAATAAGCAACAAAACATTAGTTATAACCAGTTTAATTTCTATAGCTTTCTTTTATTTAATTCCTAATATTGGCATTACACCAAAAAGAAATTTATTCATTTTTATTATTGTTTTTGTTATATTATTTACTGTATGGCGACAATTTTACAATTGGTCGCTTAAAACTTATTTACCCAAAAATAAATTAGCTATTATTGGTTATAATAAATTAGTAGAAGAATTAATCAAAGAACTGCAAAAAAAGCCTCACATTGGCTATATTGTTTCTTTAATTGCTGATGATACTAATAAAAATATTTTTAGTAATAATATTCCAATAATTAATAATTTTACAGATTTGCCAGAATTAATTAAAAAAAATAAAATAACCTCAATAATTTTTACAATTAATCCTCATCAATCACCTGAATTACGCATTGCTCTTTTTAATTGTTTGTCATTAAAAATAAATTATTTTAGCTTGCCTGATTTTTATGAAATAATTACTAATAGAGTGCCAATAGAAGCCATTGATCAAATGTGGTTTTTAGAAAAATTAAATGGGGGCAATAAAATTTGGTTTGATTATTTTAAAAATTTTTATGATTTTCTTTTGGCCTTAATTATTCTATTAATAACTTTACCTGGTTGGTTAATTATTGCTATAATTATAAAATTAACAAGTCATGGGCCAATATTTTTTATTATGTCGCGACTTGGAAAAAATAATAAAATTTTCAATTTAATTAAATTTAGAACAATGCGCGAAGAAAATAATGACTACTCCCCTACTTGCGTTAATGACCAACGCATAACCAAATTTGGTTCATTTTTAAGAAAAACTAGAATTGATGAACTGCCACAACTTTTAAATATTATAAAAGGAGAAATGAGCTTTGTTGGGCCAAGACCAGAAAGACCAGAATTAGCAAAAGAATTAGAAAAACAAATT
>JAHJAP010000104.1 GCA_018813805.1 Patescibacteria group bacterium | reverse complement strand
TATTCGGTATAAAATTCCAAATTTTTGTAAATTTTGTCAAAAACTTTTTCGCTAATATAACCATATTCCCTCAAAACTTTTTAAAAAAATTTCCTAAAAATTTGAAATTTTATACTCGAAAGAGTATTTGGCGACAGACCCATAATAAATATTTTAATTTTTATTTATAATTGCCAATCTATTAAGACCTGCTAGGTCTTTTTTTATTTGTAGTTTTGATTTAGGCAGATATTTTTTAACAAGTTGTTTTATTTGAATAGTTTGAGATGGATCTATTTCGCATAATATAAAAAATGTATTTTGTATTTTGTATTTTGTATTTTTAATTAAATTATTTATTTGTTTAAATAATTTTTCATATAGCTTTAAACCGTTTTTACCGCCATTTAAAGCTTTTTTTGGTTCATATTTTATAGATGGTGAATTTTTAATTTGAGTTAATGTGAGGTAGGGGAGATTGGCGGTAATTATATATTTTGTGTTTTGTATTTCGTGTTTTATATTTTGAATAATTGGTTTTAGTAAATTGCCATGAAAAAATTTTATATTTTTAGAAACATTATGCATTTGAGCATTTTTACGCGCAATACATAGGGCTTTTTTTGAAATATCAATTCCAATTAAATTTTGATTTTTGATTTTTGATTTTTGATTTAATAATTTAGCCAAAGTAATAACAATACACCCAGATCCAGTACCAATATCAATAAATGTTATTGACTGAGCGCTATTAGTTGCGAGTTTTAAAGTTTCTTCCACTATTAATTCTGTTTCAGGCCGTGGAATTAATACATCTTTATTTACAAAAAATTTTAAATCAAAAAATTCTTTTTGTTTAATTAAATAAGCGATTGGTTGATTTTTAAGTTTTTTAAAAATTAGAAAGTTAAAATCAGAAATTTGTTTTTTGTTTAGCTTATATTCAGGATGCGTTAAAATAAATTCACGTGGTTTTTTTAAAATATGAGATAATAAAATTTCTATTTCAAAATAAGGATTGTTAAATTTATTAATTATTAATTTTGCTGCAGCAAGTTTAATAATTTGTGCAATAATCATAAATTATTTAGCGTTTTTTAGAGTTTCAATAATTTCCATAATATCTCCATCCATAATTTTTACTATGTTGTGCCAAGATTGTTTAATTCTATGATCGGTTATGCGATCTTGCGGAAAATTATAAGTTCTAATTTTTTCACTGCGATCACCAGAACTAATTTGCTGATTTCTTTCAGCAGCTTCTTTTTGTTTTTTTTCTTCTTCCATGTTAGCTAATAATCTTGAACGTAGAATTTGCATAGCTTTTTCTTTGTTTTGATGTTGAGATTTTTCATCTTGGCAAGTTACTACTAAGCCAGTAGTTAAATGCGTTATTCTAATAGCTGAATAAGTAGTATTAACGCTTTGTCCACCTGGTCCAGAAGAGCAATAAGTGTCAATTTTAATATCTTGTGGTTTAATTTCTAAATCTATTTCTTCAGCTTCTGGCAAGACTGCAACCGTTGCTGCTGAAGTATGAATTCGTCCTTGTTTTTCAGTTTCTGGCACTCTTTGCACTCTATGAATCCCACCTTCAAATTTTAAATTACCATAAATATCTTGACCACTAATGCCAAAAACGATTTCTTTAAAGCCGCCGATACCAATGCGACTGGAATTAAAAATTTTTAATTTCCAATTTTGTTTTTCAGCAAAACGTGAATACATTCTAAAAAGATCAGCAGCAAATAAAGCAGATTCATCACCGCCACTTCCAGCCCTAATTTCCATAATAACGTTTTTTTTATCGTTTGGGTTGGTTGGACAAAGTTTAATTTTAATTTGCTTGTTTAATTTTTCTAAATTTTGGTTAAGTTGAAGCAAATCTTCGTTTGCAAGATTTATTAATTCTTTATTTTTTTCTTCTATTATTATTTTTTGATTTTCCTGGATGTTTTTTTTAATTTTTTTAATTTCTAAAATTAATTTAACAAGATCTTTAAGATCAGAATGCTGTTTAGAAATTTCTTTTAATTTTTTTTGATCAGAAATAATTGCTGGATCAAATAATTGTTTTTCTAGATCATTAAATTTTTGTATAATATTTTCGTACATACGAGTATAAATTTTATAATTTTGATATAAAGCTATAAGCTACAACCCAATAAGCTAAAATAAAAACAGTTATTCCCTTTAATACTCTATTGTGGTATGCTAAAGGGAATAACTGTTTTAAATAGTTATTCTTTGTCTGTTTTTTTAGCGATTTTGGCTTTAACTTTGTTTGCGCGTTTAACTTTTTTGTTTTTATGCTTAATTATTAGTTTTGTTTTAGCCGCTACTTTAGCATGAAATTTTTCAACTCTATGAGCGCTGTCAACCAGTTTTTGTTTGCCAGTATAAAAAGGATGGCAAGCTGAACAAATTTCTACTTTTAATTCAGGTAAAATTGAGCCAATAGTAAAGCTGTTGCCGCAAACACAAGTAACCTTAGCTTTGGGATAATATTTTGGATGAATGTTTTTTTTCATAAAAAATAAATAAATAATATAAATTTGTTAAAAGTTTAAC
>JAHJAP010000103.1 GCA_018813805.1 Patescibacteria group bacterium | reverse complement strand
GCATAATAACTAGCTTAATTTATTAAATTATGAGCTAATTATCTCACTGAAAATTCAAATCGTAAAATTTTAAAAAGAGCGTTTTAAAACTAACATTAAATAATATTTTTAAAAAAAATTTGCTTAACGCAACACTAGTGAGACGTTAATTGTCTGAATAAACGAGGTTTTTTTGAAAGAACATTGTAATTTAATGACATAATGTTAATATAATAGTGAATTTATTATACTGACATTATATCATTAACTAATTGTTTGTGTTAGTCTAATTCATTAAATTTCAAACGTATGAAGAATCAAAAAGCTTCAGCTTTGAAAAAGGCTTCAAAAAAAGCCGCTTGGGTAAAACCAGTGGTTAGAACAAGAAGCCTTCAGATGGGCTGTTAAAAGAACTCATAAAAGCCTCCGTGTTTTTCGCGGAGGCTTTTATGAGCTAAATTGTTCAATTATTATATTATGAATAAAGTTATTTTGCCTGTTCAAATTTATTTTGGCTTAACATATAGGTGCAATTTAAATTGTGAACATTGCTATGTTGATAAAATTAGACATAAAGAGAAATCGACTTCAGAAATAAAAAAGATAATAAAAAAATTATCAGATAATGGGGTAATGAAAATTTATTTCAGCCATGGAGAAAGCTTATTGAGGAATGATATAGAAAAAATAATTGATTATTGTTCGGAAAAAGGAATATATACAATTCTTTTGTCCAATGGAATTTTATTAACTGAAGAAATGGCAAAAAAAATCAAAGATGCCGGCATTGGCAAAATAACTATTAGTTTGGATAGCCTTGATTTTAAATATCATGATAAAATGAGAAGATTAAAAGGTTCAGCGAAGGCAGCTGTAGAAGCAATGGATATTTGCAGGAAAAATAATATAAAATTTAGCATTAATACAACTATAAACAAATCATCAGTATTGGATTTAAAAAAATTTGTTGAATTTGCAATAACAAAAAAAGCAAATGATATTTTTTTCTTAACAATTCATCCAGAATTAAATAATAATTTTAATAAGCTGAAAATTATTAAGAATTATAATGAAATAATAGAAGAAATTTGGAGGCTTAAAATGAATTTTTTCAACAAAATAACAGTTAGCTTTCATGATCCTTTATCAATTAAAATATTAAAAAACAAAATAGACAAAAAATACATACCAATGCTTGTAAGGGAGAATATATGCAATGCCGGAAGATTGTGGGGGTCCATACTCCCGACTGGTGAGGTTCAGCCTTGTAATTTTTTACCAATTAGCATTGGAAATGCATACAAGGACAGTTTCAATAAAATTTGGAATAGAGATAATTTAAATAATAAAGTGCATTTTTCAATTCCGTTGCCTTGCAAAAAATGCGAAGTATCTAATTCTTGCAGGGGGGGCTGTAAGTCATTTGTAAATGCTGGCAAAATAAACAGCAGGGATTTTCGATGCATTTTGTAAAAATATGAGCATAAAAAAAATAAAATTATATCCAACTGTTAAAGTGAGAACTGCCCATCCTGAGTGCATCTTAGTTTTTGATCCTTCAAGAGATTTATTTTACGAATTTAATTCTTCTGGAAGTGAATTGTTTTTATATATTTATAAAAATAATTCTAGCAAACAAATAATTGATAAACTGGTCAAGTCATACGAAATGACCGAAAAAGAGGCTGAAAAAAATTTAGGTAATTTTTTGGATAAATTAATAAAATTAGGGATAGCGTTCGAAGCTTAAAAATATGAAAACAATAATTATTAATGCAAAAAATGCAATAGAAGAAGGCATAACGCATCTTCCGCTGGTAGTTGCATATCCGGCAGCAGTTTTGAAAAAAGAAGGTTTCTTTATTGAAGTTATCGATCTTGCAATTGAGAATATTTCAAATCAAGAATTGTTTGCAAAAATACGAAAGATTAATCCCGATGTAATAGTGATTAATTCGGAAACAACCGTATTGCAGGTAAAAAATTATTGCCATGCACTTGAATTGTCCAGAAATATTTACAAATCATTTCCAAAAACATATTTAGCAATGATGGGAGCCCATGTTACTTTTAAAGATGAAGAAACCTTAAAAAGGAACAAGCATATTGATTTTATAATACGGCATGAAGCAGAATATGTTTTGTTAAATTTATTAAAAGCACTTAAGTTCAATAAAGAGTTAAATGGGGTAAATGGCATTAGCTACAGGAAAAATGAAGAGATAATCAGAAATCCGGATGAAAAACCAATTGAAGAGCTGGATTCATTGCCTTTTCCGGCAAGACATCTTTTTCCAATTGATCAATATATAAAAAAAGATTATGAAACAGTTGTCCAAGGAAGCAGGGGGTGTTCAAATAGATGTTATTTTTGCCATAGCAGCGCGATGGACAGGTCTTTGCGTTTTAGAAATATTGATAATGTCATTAGGGAAATAAAAGAAGTTTTAAACATGGGATTTAAATCCATTTATTTTGCTGATTATGATTTCGGCGCAAAAGAAGAAAGAATCATAGAATTTTGCAACAAAGTGATAAAAGAAAAAATTAAATTCAGCTGGAATTGCAATATTCGTGCAGACAGGTTCAAAAACGAAAAAAGTGCCAACAAATTATTGTCATTGATGAAAAAGGCTGGGTGCTACAGGCTTTTTGTCGGTTTCGAATCTGTATCAAATGAAATATTAAACAATAGCAATAAAGAAGTGTCTTCCATGCAATTGTATAAAGCAGCTGAAATTATAAAAAACAATGGTGTTAACCTTCACGCTTCATTTTTATTCGGCTTGCCCGGAGATACTGAAGAAACAATAAAAGCAACCGTTGAATTCGCCAAGAAGATAAATCCGCAAATGGCTTCATTCAATATATTGACGCCTTATGTAGGAACCCCTCTCGGTGATCATCCTGAAAAATTTGGAATAAGCATATCAGATAAATACTGGTATGAAAAAACAAACAATTTAGAAAAAAATATTGCAGGGAACAAAAATTTAAGCGCTGAGAAATTATATCAATTAGTAAATAAAGCATATAGTGATTTTTTATTAAGTAATTTTAAATAAATGCCGAATACAATCTTAGGAATAAACATATGCAAAACTAGGGCAGGTATAAATTTGAATGACGGAGCTTGCGCAATGCTGGAGGACGG
>JAHJAP010000102.1 GCA_018813805.1 Patescibacteria group bacterium | reverse complement strand
TATTTTAAAGAAATTTAAAAAAAATATTAATGGATATTAAAGAAAAAAAAGATAGTCAAAAGGCAATAATTAAGGAGAACAATGAGAATACCGAAGATAAACAAAGGATAAGAATAAAAATTAAAGCCTTTGATCATAAAATTATTGATAAATCTACTAAGATTATTGTTGATACAGCGCAAAGAAATGGTGCGCAGATTTATGGTCCTATACCATTGCCAACTGAAAAGAAAAAGTATACAGTTAATAAGTCAACTTTTGTTCATAAGGATTCTCGTGATCAGTATGAGATGCGAACACACAAAAGACTTCTTGATATTATTGAACCATCAGCCAAGGCGGTTGAGGCTTTATTAAATCTTAATTTACCAGCAGGAGTTGATGTGGAAATTAAAATGTAAATATTTTTATTTTTATTAATATTAATGCTTATTTAAATAACTCCAACAGGAAAGTATTTAAACGAAATTTAATATTATTAAGAGGTGATATTCAACAAAATAATGGCTAAAATTAGTTTGTAGCTTGTAGTTTTTAGAAATAATGGATGAATTTTTCATTTTCATAATTTTTAAAAAGTTACAAGCATAAGATATAATTTAATGCTGGTTTGTTGAATAACCAGTTTTTTAAATTTATGAAATTTATTATAGGAAAAAAAATTGACATGACTCAAGTTTGGCAAAATGATCAAGTTATTGCTGTAACCAGAGTTCAGGCTGGGCCATGTACAATAGTGCAATTAAAAAATAAAGACAATGATGGGTATGAAGCTGTTCAATTGAGTTATGGCGAGCAAAAAGAAAAAAAAATAAAAAAACCGCAATTAGGTCATTTAAAAAAGGCCAATGTTAAGGCTAAATATTTGCGAGAATTTAGAAATACTATTAATTCTTTAAATGTTGGTGATAAAATTGATGTTAGTACCTTTGTAATAGGTGATAAAATTAAAGTAAAGGCTACATCTAAGGGCAAGGGTTTTCAGGGCGTAGTTAGACGACATGGTTTTTCAGGTCAGAAAAAAACACATGGCCATAAAGATCAATTGCGCATGCCAGGTTCTATTGGCGCTACAGGCCCTCAGCATGTATTTAAGGGACTTAGAATGGCTGGCAGAATGGGAGGAGGCCAAGTTACAACTCAAAATTTAGAAGTTATAGATATAGATAAAGATAAGAATATTTTATTAATTAAAGGCGCAATATCTGGCGCTAGAAATGGCTTAGTGTTAATTATAGGAAACGGTGAATTAAAAGTAGCCGAACAACCAAAAGTAGCCGAACAACCAAAAGTAGAAGAACAATCGGTTGAGGCATTGTTGGAAGTATCAGAAATTAGCCCTACTGTAGATAATAAGTAAAATGCAAAATGCGAATTTCAGTTATTTTGATTTTTAATTTATTTTAAATTATCGTGTAAGTTTTAAATAATACAGTTTATGATAAATTACAAAGTATATAATCAAGAGGCAGAATTAGTCGAAGAAATTAGTTTAGCTAAAAGGATTTTTGATGTAAAAACTAAACAATCCCTGATTCATCAAGCAGTTGTTGCTCAGATGGCTAATGAAAGACAAGTTTTAGCTCATACCAAAACCAGAGGAGAGGTTCGTGGCGGAGGTAAAAAACCTTGGCGTCAAAAAGGAACTGGTCGAGCTAGACATGGCTCATCCAGATCTCCAATATGGATAGGTGGTGGAGTTACTTTTGGTCCAAGAAAAGATAGAAATTTTAAAAAAGATATTAATAAAAAAATGAAGCAAAAAGCAATGTTTATGGCTTTAAGCGATAAAGTTGCTAATGTGAAATTAGTTATTTTGGATAAATTAGAAGTAAGCGAATATAAAACTAAAGTGTTTAATAAAATATTAAGTAATTTAGAAAAAAAGCTTTTAATTATTAAAAAAGACGAGAATCAAACAAAAGAATCTAAGATTAGTAAATCCAAAATTAAAAAGCAATCAGCCAGAAGTATTTTATTAATTATTAATAGTAAGGATGAAAAGTTAAAATATTCAGTCAGAAATTTGGTTGGTATAAAATTAATTAATTTAGATAATATTAATTTGCTTGATTTATTAAAATATAAATATTTAATGCTTACCAAACAAGTAATTGTAAAATTAGAAGAAATATATAAATAGATCCAAATAAGTAGTTTTAATATATGGGATTATTTGCTAGAAAAAAAACTGAAGAAAAAAAATCAGATTTAGCTGTTAAAAAAGCTAAAGTCAAACCTGCTGGCGTGAAAAACATGAAAGAATTGTATGATACAACGCAAGCAGTTAATGATAAGCAAGCAGTACTAAAAAATAAAAAGATTTTTAAGTATGTACAGGCTTATCAAGTATTATTAAAACCTTTAGTTACTGAAAAGGCTACTAATTTAATAGTTAATAATAAATACGTTTTTGTTGTTGCTAATAATGTTAATAAAGTTGAAATTGCTAAAGCTATTTATCAGGTTTATGGTGTTAAAGCAATTAAGATTAATGTAATTAACACAATGGGTAAAACAACTAAGCGTGGTAAAATAGTTGGCAAAAGAAAAGACTGGAAAAAAGCAATAGTAACACTAGCGGCAGGCGAAACAATTAAAATTTACGAAGGAGTGTAAGATAATTAAATTATATGGGAATAAAATTAGTAAAACCAACAACGCCAGGTAGACGCGGAGCAAGCTTCGATGATTTTGCTGATATTACCAAAACAAAACCTGAGAAAAGTTTGATAATTATTCGCAAGCAGAAAAGCGGTAGAAATAATCAGGGCAAAATTACTGTTAGGCATCGCGGAGGCGGAGCTAAGAGATATATTCGCTTGGTTGATTTTAAAAGAAATAAATTTAATATCCCCGCTAAAGTTGTTGCTATTGAATATGATCCTAATCGTGGAGCTAAACTTGCTTTGTTAAATTATCAAAATGGAACCAAGGGATATATTATTGCTCCAATAGGGTTAAGTGTTGGCTCAACAGTAGTTAGCTCAAAAGAACTTATAGAAATAAAAGTTGGTAATGCTCTATTGTTAAAAAATATTCCAGCTGGTGTTGAAGTGCATAATATAGAAATAGAACCAGGCCAAGGCGCTAAAATAGCTAGAGGAGCTGGCAATACTGTCTATGTTATGGGAGTAGAGGGAAATTATGCTCAAATAAAATTACCTTCAGGAGAAATAAGATTAGTAAAAAAAGATTGTCTTTGCACTATTGGAAGAGTTGGGAATCAAGATAAAAGACATATTAAAATTGGTAAAGCTGGTCGTAAAAGACATCTTGGTATTAGACCAACAGTGCGTGGTTCAGCTATGAATCCAGTTGATCACCCACATGGTGGAGGTGAAGGTAATCAGCCAATTGGTTTAAAGCATCCCAAAACTCCTTGGGGAAAACCAGCATTGGGCGTTAGAACTAGAAAGAAATTTAAGTCATCTAATCGATTAATTATTAAAAGAAGAAAATAATATGTCAAGAAGTTTAAAGAAAGGTCCTTATGTTAATTTAAGGATTTTGGAAAAAATTAAAAAATTAAAACCAGAAGATAAAGTTATTATTAAAGTGTGGGATAGGTCTTGTACTATTACGCCAGAAATGGTAGGATTTACTATTGGTATTCATAATGGAAGACAGCATGTGCCTATTTATATAGTTGAAAATATGGTTGGTCATAAAATGGGAGAATTTGTATTAACAAGAAAATTTATTGGTCATGGTGGAAAAATGGCTAAAGATCAAGCCAAAGATAAATCAGACAAAAAATAGTTAAAAGTTAAAAGTTCAGGGCTCATGAACAGTGAATTACAAATGACAAATAATTAATTAGTCCCGTTATTATTTAAATTTAATATGGAAGTTAAAGCAAAAGTAAAACATGTTAGAATGTCACCCAGAAAAGTTCGTCTGGTGGTTGATATTGTTCGCGGCTTGCCAGTTGAGCGATCTTTAGATATATTAAAATTTACTCAAAAAAAGGCAGTTAATCCAGTAGTTAAGTTGCTTAAATCAGCCATAGCTAATGCTGAGCATAATTTTGAATTAGAACAAAACAATTTATATATAAAAACTGTTACTGTTGATCAAGGTCATGTTTTGCATCGTTGGTTGCCTCGAGCGCATGGTAGAGCTACGCCAATTCGTAAAAAAAGTTGTCATATTAATTTAGTTTTAGCTGAATTAAAGCCAAGCAATAAAATCAAAACTAAACAACAAGACATTGTTGCGCCAATTAAACTAGGTAGTCAGTCAATTAAAGATAGTGGAGTAAAGATCAAAGAAAAGAAAACTAAAGAGTTGGATAAAACAGAATTAATTAATAAAGAACAACTTGATGAAACAGGAAAGGTTATTACTAATGTCAGGCGAGAAGGTCGAATTGGTCATACTAAAATAGAGGGCGGCAATTACAAGGGTTTTGTTAATAAAATGTTTCGAAGAAAAAGCGGATAGAGTCAAAAGCTGGAGGCTGAAAGATTACAATTAAAAATTAAATTAATCAGCAACTTTAAACTTACTAAAATATGGGACATAAAATTAATCCAAAAGTTTTCAGATTGGGCGTTACTAGGACTTGGCCATCTAAGTGGTTTAGTGTTGGCCAAAAATTTATTGCAAATCTTAAGCAAGATGTTAATATTAGAAAATATTTAATTAAACATTTACGTGAAGCCGGCATTGATCGAGTGGAAATAGAAAGAATTGGACATAAAATAAATATTAATATTTTTACAGCTAAGCCTGGATTGATAATTGGAAGAGGTGGCACTGGCGTTGAAGATTTAAAAAAGAAAATTCATAAAAATTACTTATCTTGTCCCGCCAAAATTAGATTATCTGATGTTAATTTAAATATTACTGAAGCTGATAGAGCTAATTTAAGCGCACAGATTATTGTTCAGTCAATGGCAATAGAGATAGAAAAAAGAATGCCTTTTCGCCGAGTAATGAAGCAAGCCATTAAAAGAGTTGAACGAGCAGGAGCTTTAGGTGCAAAAGTAATGATTGGTGGACGTCTTAATGGCGCTGAAATCGCCAGAACAGAAAAGCTTACATTTGGAAAAGTGCCGCTTCATACTTTACGAACTGATATTGATTATGCCCGCGGTGTTGCTGCTACAACTTATGGCGCGATTGGTATTAAAATGTGGGTATATAAAGGAGAAATTTTTAAAAAAGATGAAGAAGTTATTAAAGGAGAAATTATTAGGGAAAAAAATAGGTAAATATTCATAGCATTTGTATTTAATTAACAAATTAGCATTATATTATATATGTTAATGCCCAAAAAAACAAAACATAGAAAGCAGCACAAACTAGGTAGAGGTGGTAAAGCTAGCCGTAAGGTTGATATAAGTTTTGGTAGTTATGGTTTAAAAAGTTTGAGCGCTCACTGGATTACTTCTCGGCAGATTGAAGCTGCTAGACGTGTTATTACTAGATATATTAAGCGCGGCGGTAAATTGTGGATTAGAATTTTTCCTGACAAATCAGTTACTGTTAAAGGCGGAGAAATTCCAATGGGTAAAGGCAAAGGCTCTGTTGATCATTATGTAGCCATTGTTAAGCCGGGTATGATAATGTTTGAAATGGATGGAGTTAGCGAACAAGCAGCTAAAGAGGCATTGATTTTTGCTTCTCATAAATTGCCGATAAAGTGTAGATTTATTAAAAAATAATTTAGAGCAACAAGATTAATTTAATATGGAATTTAAAGAATTAACTAAAAAAACAATAAAAGAATTGCAACAGTTATTAAACGAATCTCGCGAAAAATTAAGGGATTTGCGTTTTAAAGATGGCAATAAGCAGTTAAAAAATGTTAAAGAAATTAAAAAAGTTAGAATAATTATTGCTCAAATTTTAACCTTGATTAATAAAAACAAGGCAATAGAAGAAAAACAATTAATAGTAAAGATAAAATAATTTTTTAAATAATATGGATAATAATACAAATATTATAAAAAGAAAATTTAACGGAATTGTTGTTAGTGATAAAATGGATAAAACCATTGTGGTTGCAGTTAGCAGAATTAAAATCCATCCTAGATATAAAAAAAGATACAATGTTAGTAAAAAATATAAAGTGCATGACGAAAAGAATCAGTATAAAGAAGGTGATAAAGTGCAATTTATTGAAACTCGGCCAATAAGTAAAGATAAGAAATGGCGAGTAATATATAGTTAATTTAAAATGTAAATATTAAAATTATTTTATGATACAAGTACAAACAATGATAAAAGTAGCAGATAATACTGGAGCTAAAAAAGTTCAATGTATTAAAGTTTTAGGCGGTTATAAAAAGCGTTATGCTAGAATTGGTGAAATTGTTACAGCAGCAGTTAAAGAAGCTGTGCCACATGCTATTATAAAAAAAGGCGATGTTGTTAGGGCAGTGATAGTTAGAACAAAAAAAGAAATTAGAAGGCCGAATGGAGCTTATTTGCGCTTTGATGATAATGCCTGTGTTATAATTGATAAAGAAAAAAAAGAGCCAAAAGGTTCTAGAATTTTTGGTCCTGTTGCCAGAGAAGTTAAGCTCGCGGGATTTTTTAAAATTGCCTCACTAGCGCCTGATGTATTATAATTTTATGACTATAAAAAAAGACGACAAAGTAAAAGTGTTAGCTGGAAAAGATAAAAACAAAAGCGGTAAAGTTTTGCAGATTTTTATTGAAAAAAATCGTGCTAGCGTAGAGGGTTTGAATTTGTTGATTAAGCATATGCGTCCGCGAAAACAAGGTGAAAAAGGTCAGAGAATTGAATTTCCAGCGCCAATAAATTTATCAAATCTTATTTTAATTTGTCCTAAGTGCGGTAAAGCAACTAGGCCTAAACATAAGACAATAGAAATTATAAAGAATGATAAAAAAATTAAGCAAAAAATTAGACTATGCAAAAAATGTAATCAGTCAATTGATTAATTTTATATATGAAATTACAAGAATTATACAAAAAACAAATAATGCCGAAGATGAAGGAAAAATTTGGCTATAAAAATAATTTATCAGTGCCTAAGCTGTCTAAAGTTGTAATTAATGTTGGAGTCGGCCGCAATACTAAAGATAAAAATTTTATTGATGCTGTAGCTAATAATTTAACTTTCATTAGTGGACAAAAATCAATATTAGTTAAAGCTAAAAAATCAATTTCGGCTTTTAAAATAAGACAAGGAATGATTGTTGGAGTAGTTGTTACTTTAAGAAATAAAAGAATGTATGATTTTACTGATAAATTAATTAATATTATTTTTCCGCGTGTTAGAGATTTTCGCGGTATTAGTCAAAAGCAAATTGACAAACAAGGTAATTTGTCAGTAGGGTTTAAAGAATATTTAGCTTTTCCAGAAATTAAAATTGATGAAATTGATAATTTACATGGAGTTGGAATTTGTTTAAGCAGTACAGCCAAAACCAGAGAAGAAGGTTTAGAATTATTTAAATTAATGGGTTTTCCTTTTATTAAGGATTAAATATAATAAATACATATGGCGAGAAAAGCATTAATAGCAAAAGCTAAGAAAAAGCCAAAATATTCTACTAGGGTTATTCGACGTTGTTGGCGTTGTGGTCGCAATCATGGCTATATGAGAGATTTTGGTTTATGTAGAATTTGTTTTAGAGAATTGGCTAGCAATACCGATATTCCGGGCATTACTAAGTCATCTTGGTAATAAAAAATTTAAAAATCAAAAATTATAATTCATAATTCAATTGTTTTTATCCACAGCGTCAGAATTCATAAAACAGGAGATTTTGACAGCGCGAGAAAATTTATAACTTTAAACTTTAAACTTTAAACTACATATGACAGATCCAATCGCAGACATGTTAACACAAATTAGAAATGCTTTGGCAGTAAAGAAAGAAGCAATAGTTTTGCCAATGAGTAAAATAAAATACAATATAGCCAAGATTTTTGAACGTGAAGGCTTGGTTGAAAAAATTGAAGTTTTGAAAATTCAAAGTAAAAAAAATAAATCAGCTATTTTTGATGAATTAAAAATAGTTTTAAAATATAAAAAAAATAATCAGCCCGCTATTACTTTTTTAAAAAGAATTAGCAAGCCTGGCTTAAGAACTTACGTTAACAAAGAAAATTTGCCAAGAGTTTTAAATAATTTAGGTATCGCTATAATTTCAACTTCTAATGGTCTAATAACCAACAAAGAAGCAGCCAAATTGGGCATTGGAGGAGAGGTTATTTGTGAAATTTATTAATTTTATGTCTAGAATAGGAAAATTACCAATTGAATTATTACAAGGAACTCAAGCAAAAATTGAGAATGGTTTTATAATTGTTAAAGGGCCTAAGGGTGAATTAGAAGAAAAATTACATCCATTAATTAATGTGGTGATTACTGATAAAGAGATAAAAGTTTTTTCTCAAGGTGATGGTAAGAAACAAAATTCTCTTTGGGGGTTATATCGTAGTTTGATTAAGAATATGGTTGTTGGGGTTAATGAAGGTTATCAAAAAAAATTAGAAATTAATGGCATTGGTTATCGCGCCGCGATTAGTGATACTAAATTAACATTGAATGTTGGTTTTTCTTGTCCTGTTATTTATCAACTTCCAGTTGGCATTGAAGCTCAAGTTGTGGCAAATACTATTACTATTCTTGGCATTAGCAAGTATTTGGTTGGCGAAACAGCAGCGCAAATTAGAAAAATTAAAAAACCAGAGCCTTATAAAGGTAAAGGAATAAAATATAGCGGAGAAGTTATTAGGCGTAAGGCATGTAAAACTGCTGGTAAAGTAGAAAAATAATTATTATTTATATGAACAAACAAAAAGAAAAACAATCTAAAAAACACAGACGTCAAGATAGGGTTCGGGTTAAAATAAATAGTACATCTGATAGGCCAAGATTAAGTGTTTTTAAGTCCAATAAAGGAATGCAAGCTCAATTAATTGATGATTCAGTTGGTAAAACTTTAGTTAGCGCTAATAGCAGTGAAATAAAATCTAAAGGTCAAAAAACGCAAATAAGTTTTGAACAAGGAAAATTATTAGCTGAAAAAGCAAAAGCAAAAAATATTAATCAAGTTATTTTTGATAGAGGTTGTTACAAATATCATGGACGCATTAAGGCTTTAGCTGATGGAGCCAGAGAAGGCGGTTTAATTTTTTAATATCGAGATGGCTTTAAAATAAGTTTTGAAACCATCTTATCATAATTTAAAATTATTTTTTTTATATGACAGAAGAAGTTAAGCAAAATAATCAAATTCAAAATAAACCTTTGACTAAAACAAATTTTGATATTGGAAAAAAGAAAAATCCAAACAATAGAGGTTTTATAAACAAGAATAGAAATAGAGAAGAAGAAAGACAGGAAGAATTTGAACAAAAAGTTGTGGATATTGCCAGAGTAACCAGGGTAATGGCAGGCGGCAAGAGAATGCGTTTTCGAGCTTGTATAGCTATTGGCAATAAAAAAGGCAGAGTAGCTATTGGTTTAGCTAAGGGAGCGGACGTAACGACGGCAGTTACTAAAGCGGTTAATAAAGCTAAAAAGAATTTTATAGATGTGCAAATCATTAATGATACTATAGCGCATGAAGTTCGACAAAAATATGGCGCAGCAAAGATTTTGCTTAAACCAGCTAAAATAGGAAGAGGTATTATTGCTGGCGGCGCTGTTAGAATTGTTTTAGAATTAGTTGGAATTAAAAATATTACTAGTAAAATATTAGGAACTAATAATAAAATAAATAATGTTAAATGCACTATTTTGGCTTTACAAAATTTGCAACATGTGAAAAGTAAAAAAAATCCTAAACCTGAAGTCAATAATCAATAATTTATAATTTAGAGATATATATGGAATTATCATTGCATACATTAAAATTAGCTAAAAATGTAAATAAAAAAAGAAAACGAGTTGGGCGAGGCAATGCTTCTGGCCATGGAACTTATAGTACGCGCGGTTTAAAAGGGCAAAAATCTAGAACTGGTGGTAAAAATAAATTAAAAAGATTAGGATTTAAAAAAATATTGTTTAGACTGCCTAAAAGTCGTGGTTTTAAATCCATTCAACTTAAAAATCAAGTTGTAAATTTATTTGATATTAATAAGCATTTTAAAGATGGAGCTAAAATTGATGCAACAAGCTTGTTTAACGCTAATTTAATTAATGCGATAAAAGAGCCAATAAAGATTTTAGCAAAAGGTGAATTGGTAGTAAAAAATTTAGAATTGAAAAATATTAAAGTTAGCGTAAAAGTTAAAGAACAAATTGAAAAACTTGGAGGAAAAATTTTATAAATATAATTTTATAAGTATTCAGTGTTTTTATTGACGTTTTATTTATGATAAAGAAATTAGAACAAATTTTGAAGGCGCATGATTTACGTAATAGCTTGCTGTTTATTCTAGGTATGTTGGCAATTTTTAGATTGGCAGCTCATATTCCAATACCTGGGGTTGACGCAGTTGCTTTGCGTAATTTTTTTTCCTCTAATCAAGTTTTAGGGTTAATGAATATTTTTTCCGGTGGTGGTATGGAAAATTTTTCTATTGTAATGATGGGCGTTGCTCCATATATTACTTCTTCTATTATTTTTCAATTATTAGGCATGATTATTCCTAAGTTAGAAGAAATGAACAAAGAAGAAGCTGGTAGACAGCAAATTAATATGTGGACTCGTTGGTTAACAGTGCCTTTGGCGGCATTACAAGCATATGGCATGATTACTTTGCTTAGACGTTCTTCTAGCGCGATTTTGGGTGATATTAGCGCTTTTGATTTAACAGCAATAATTATTACTATTACTGCTGGTACTATATTTTTAATGTGGCTTGGCGAATTGATGAGTGAAAAAAAAATTGGCAATGGCATTTCTTTGCTTATTTTTGCTGGTATTGTTTCTAGCTTACCTCAAAACATACAACAAATGTTATTAACTTTTGATTCATCAAAAATATTTATTTTTTTGGGATTTATATTTATTGCGCTCATAACAGTTGTTGGTGTAGTTATTATTACTGAAGGTCAGCGTAATGTACCAGTGCAATATGCTAGGCAAATTAGGGGTAATAGAGCGTATGGCGGTACTAGCACGCATTTGCCACTTAGAGTTAATATGGCAGGAGTTATTCCTATAATTTTTGCTATTTCAATTGTTTTGTTTCCGCCAATGATTGCTCAATTTTTTATTCATGCTCGTACCTCATGGATTGCTAAAGGATCTGAGTGGATTATAACTATGTTTAATAATCAATTAATTTACGGCATTTTGTATTTTTTATTGGTTTTTGCTTTTACTTATTTTTATACAGAAGTAATTTTTCATCCAACTCAAATAGCTGAAAATTTGCAAAAACAAGGTGGTTTTATCCCAGGAATTAGACCAGGACGGCATACTAGTGAATATTTAGCTAATACTACTCATAAAATAATTTTTGTTGGCGCTTTATTTTTAGGCATAATCGCTATTTTACCTTTAATAATGCGTTATTTTACTGATATGCAATCACTAGCTATTGGTGGCACTTCTCTTTTAATTGTAGTGGCAGTTGTAATTGAAACAGTTAAACAAATAGAATCACAATTAACTATGCGAGAATACGAAAGCGCGTAATCGGTAATTTAAAATAATTTTATACTCGAAAGAGTATTCGGCGACAGACCCTATTTAAATAATCCTGAATAGGGATTTTTTATTTATTTGATTTGTGATATAATTATAGTAAGATTATTTAATATA
>JAHJAP010000101.1 GCA_018813805.1 Patescibacteria group bacterium | reverse complement strand
CAAATTGTAGAACAAACAACTTTAATTACTAAAAATAATTTAAGTCATAGCAATAAAATAAAAGAAATTAATAATAAATTAAAATTTATTTCCGAAATTCAAAATAATTTTATTGTTTGGTCAAAAATAATTAAAGATTTATCAATAATAACTCCTGCCAACGTTATTCTTAATTTTGTTAAACTAGATTCAATCAATAAAAACGTAAAATTGCAAGGTAAAGCAACGCAACGAGTTGATTTGCTTAAATTAAAAAATAATTTAGAAAAATCAATTATTTATAGCAATATAAAATTTCCAATAAAAAACATACTAGAAAAAGAAAACATTGATTTTGAAATTAATGCTAATATTGATATATGAAATTAATTAATTTGCCAAAATTTAGTTTAAGAAAAAAAATTATCATAAATTTTAGCGTTTTACTAATTGTTATTATGTCTTTAGCATTTTTTATTGTTATGCCAGCAATGGGAAAAATTCAAAAAATAAATAATGAAATTGAAATGCAAAGAGTATATACAGAAAAAAAATATGTTGAAACGCAAAAGTTAAAACAACTATCAAATAATTTAAATCAAATAAAGCCTGAATTAAATAAATTAGATCAAATTTTTATTGACGCGAATAGTGAATTGGAATTTATAATTACTCTTGAAAAAATTGCTTTAGCAAATAAAATTGACCAAAAAATTAATATTAACAATAATCAATCAACAAAAAATAATGGCTATAAAAAAGTTTCTTTGCAATTACTAACGCAAGGCAGTTTTATTAATCAACTTAATTATTTATTAGCTATAGAGTCATTAAATTCTTATATTAATGTAACATCAGTAGAAATATCTTCAACAAAAGCCAATGCTAAAAATGAAACTCTGCTTAGTTTACTTTTAATTGCCGATACTTATTGGAAATAAAATTTGTTGTTCAGCAACAAATCCAAATAAATATGAATTTTAAAAAAATAAAAATAACTCATCAAATAATCAACCTCTGTTTTTATGGTTTTTTAATTATTTTTATTTTAATTACATTAAGCTGTTTATATTTATTTCTTTACAATAATCTTTATCAAACAATTACGCAATCAAAAAAAATTCTAATATTAGAAAAAAAAATCGCCGTAAAAATGATTAATATAAATACATTTAATGTAGTTATTGAAAAATTAAATCAAAAAATAATTCCAATTAAAATCATTACAAATTTAAATAATCCATTTGATTAATTAGATTTGTTATCAAATGTCCTGTTTAGCTAAAATTCCCAATTTTAAGAAAATTTATTCCAAAAAAACATTTAGCAACAAATTTTAATTTATTGCGGCGCCATATTTTGTAATTTTTCAATAATTGGCGGTAAAATCGCAATAACTTGCTTAATCTCTGCTTCAGTTGTTTGCTTGCCTAATGTAAATCTAATTGAACTATGAGCAATTTCTTCTTTAATTCCCATTGCTAAAAGTACTGATGAAGCTTTTAAATTGTTTGAAGCGCAAGCAGAACCAGTAGAAACAGCTATGCCTGCTAAATCAAGTAAAATTAAAATCGCTTCTCCTTCAACTCTTAAAAAAGAAAAATGAGCAAAATTTGGCGCAGATTGATTTATATCAGTATTTAAGATAGTATTTGGTATAATTTTTATAATTTTTTCAACTAATAGCTGTCTTAATTTAGCTATTTTTTTATTACTTTTTTCTATTATTTTTTTATCAAATAATTCTATAGCCTTAGCTAAACCAACAATACCTGGCACATTTAAAGTGCCGCTTCTTTTATTATTCTCATGATGACCGCCTAATTGAATTGCATCAAGCAATACCCCTGTCTTAACAAATAAAGCGCCAACACCTTTTGGTCCATAAATTTTATGGCCAGAAAACGATAATAAATCAACGTGTAAATGTTTAACATCACAGTTAAAAAAATTAATTGCCTGCGTAGCGTCAGTATGAAAATAAATCATTAATGGCTTATCGCCACGAATTTCTTTTTCAATTTTTTGCCATTTTTTAAACCTTATTTCATTTATTTTCTGAATCAACTTGCCAATCTCGCAAATTGGCTGAACACTGCCAACTTCATTGTTAACATACATTAAAGAAACAAAAACAGTATTATCTTTTACTGCCCTTTTAAATTCTTCTATATCAACAACTCCATTTGATTTAACAGGTAAAATAGTTACTTCAACTCCTTGTTCTTTTAAGGCATTAAATGGCTCTAGCACTGCCTGATGTTCAATGGAAGAAGTAATAACATGAAGTTTGCTTTTGCTGTTTTTTCTTTTTAAAGCTTTTATTAAACCAAAAATAGCTAAATTATTAGCTTCAGTAGCGCCTGAGGTAAAAATAATTTCCTGAAAAGAACAATTAAAAAATTGAGCTATTTTTTGCCTTGATTCATCAACGGCTTTTAAAGCTTCTTGTCCAAAACCATGAACTGAAGATGCATTGCCAAACTTATTATTAAAATAAGGCAACATAGCAGATAAAACTTTTTTATCAATTGGCGTACTTGCACTGTAATCCAAATATATTTTTTTAATTTTTTTGCGCATTTTTATTCTTTTGATAATTATTAATCGCATCTTTAAACGCCTCAACTCCCAATGCTGAACAATGAACTTTTTGCGCTGGCAAACCACCCAATTCTTTAATTATTTCATTATTATTTACTTTTAAAGCTTCTGTCAATGTTTTATTCTTCACTAAATCAGTTAAAACAGAAGAAACAGCAATCGCCGCCGCACACCCCAAAGTTTCAAATTTTATATTTTTAATAATATCATCCTTTATTCTTAAATATACTCTCATCACATCACCGCAAACAGGATTGCCAACTTGCCCAACAGCATCAGGATTTTTTATTATTCCTTGATTATGTGGATTTTTAAAATGATTAATAACTTTTTTAGAATACATAAAAATTTTTAATTAAGGCTTAAGTTGTTTCATGCTTTCAGGAAGTAAATATTGAGGTATAAACTTTTTTTCTTTTAAAATTAATAAATCTGGATTACTATCTGGGCTATAATCATATATTGTGTATTTATTTTTAGAGGTTGTAGACCATTTTTTTTCTGTTTCATCATAAGTATAAAAAGTAATCAAGTCGGTTTTAGCTTCATCATAAGTATAAAAAGTAATCAAGTCGGTTTTAGCTTCATCATAAGTATAAAAAGTATTTAATGCTTTAACCTGATCAATGGTTAATGACTTCCCCTCTGAATCTTCATATTTATAACCTGTTTTATTATTATTGCTAAATTTATAAAATATATTTCCTTTTTTATAATAATAAGTTTCATACAAAGCATCATGAGATTTTCCTGCTATACTTTCTATTGTAACGCCAGTAAAAGCATTTGTATAATTAAATTTGTACTCATTGGGTTTATAATCGCCGTCTCTATGAACATAAGAAGATGTATAATCTATATTTGAATCACTATATTTATAAGTTCCGTAATCAGCTCTATCAAAATGATAAAATAATTTTATATCAACAATTGGACTTGGAATCCAACCTGAATCTCCAAAATAAGCTTTTCCGCTAATACCTTCTATAACAAGATTTTTGGCTTTATCACTATAATTAAATTTGTACTCACGAGGATGATAATCGCCGTCTCTATGAACATAAGAAGATGTATAATCTATATTTGAATCACTGTATTTATAAGTTCCATAATCAGCGTTAGCAAAATGATAATATACTTTTATGTTGCTCCCTGTCAAAGTTATTGGGCCTGAAAGCCAATTTGAATCT
>JAHJAP010000121.1 GCA_018813805.1 Patescibacteria group bacterium | reverse complement strand
TGGAATATGCTACACCCTAAAGCAGTTGGATATAGCGCTGGTACAATTGATTATTTCATCAAACAATTTGAACAAATTGATAAAGAAAAACAACAACAATTAAGTTTAAAAAATAAAATTAATAAAATATTAACAAAGACGTTGAGCAATGTAAAATATAGTTGGGGAGATGTTTTTTTCACTAATTTAACAAAAGCAGAAAAGATATATTCTGCGTCTAAGAATATTACAAATAACATAAAGCAAAATATTGGATTTTTTAATCAAGCTAATAAGGAGATAGCTGAACAAGGAGTAAAAGTAATTACAAAGATTATACAAAAAACAGCAGAAAACATAATAAACCCACCAATTAAATTTGAACAATTACTAAAACCACTAACAGCAGAGGAGAGTGAGGATAAAAAATTAAATGAAAATATAGTAAAAAAAGTAGTTAATCAAAAACAAATTCCCATTTTAGTTGAATCAAAAGGAGGATTAACTAATTCTGCTAAACTCAATGCAATCACAATTGTTGAACTGCCAAAAATAAACAACATTATTATTGAACAAGAAAAAATAAGCGAACAAAAAGAAGTAGAAATTTTTGTTAAACCCAAATTAAGTAATTTTATTCTTGTTAGCAATAATAATAATATTCCACCAGACACAACTATTATTAATTCTATTGATAACATATCTAGTTCAACATCTGCCAGTTTTGTTTTTCATTCTTCTGAACAAGACAATACATTTGAATGCAATCTAGATGAACAAGGTTGGCATGTTTGTACGCAAGAATATAATTTAATTAATCTCTCTGAGAATATACATAATCTAAAAGTGCGCGCAATTGATGTAAATGGCAATGTTGATCCAATTTCATCTGTTTTTAATTGGACAATTGATATTACTGCGCCAACAATATCTATTATTAATCATCCAGCAATATTTGCTAGTTCTACTACAGCAAATTTTCAATTTATTTCAGATGATGATAACACAATTTATCAATACAAATTAGATAATAGTGATTGGCAATTATGTTCAGCGTCTACTAGTATTGCTGATTTAATTGAGGGCCAGCATAGTTTAAAAATAAGAGGATTAGATCAAATGAGTAATATCGGCAGTTCAACGATTTATACTTGGTTAGTTGATTTAACAATGCCTACCTCTGCAATAATTAACATGGTCGCAACTAACGATGCTATTAATTTTAATGTAAATTGGAATGGAGAAGATATTAATGGCGTAAATGCTTATGACATTCAATACAAAATTAATAATAATGATTGGCAAGAATGGATTAATAATATTATTAGCACTAGTACAATTTTTAATATAGCCATTGTTGATGAACAAACAATTTATTTTCGTTCGCGCGCCAAAGATAATGCTGGCAATATAGGTGAATGGAGCGTTATTGTACAAACCAAAATTAGTAATCATATTGCTAACCATGTTGTTATTAGTGAATTTGCCACTCGCGGGTTAACTAGTGCTACTGATGAATTTATTGAATTATATAATCCAACTGATCAAATAATTGATTTAACAAATTGGAAATTACAATTTAAACCGATAAATGAAGAAAATTGGATTGACTGTGTTGATGGTTTGGGATTATCAAGTAGCACCGCTATTGCTGCTAAGGGTTATTATTTAATAGTAACTGTTGATTATAGTTTATCTACTGCTCCTGATTATCGCCACAATATTAATTGGGAATTAGCAAACAATGGAGGACATATAAGAATTTTAAATAGTAATAATATTGAGATTGATAAAGTTGGTTATGGATTGGCTGATAATCCTGAAACATCTGCTTTTATTGTTGATTTTTCTGCTAACACTAGTTTGGAAAGAAAATCTTTTGCTACTTCAACAGCAGGAACAATGGATATAAACGGAATTCATGAAAATAGTGGCAATGGTTATGATTCTAATAATAATAGCAACGACTTTATTATATCAAATGACCCTTTTCCTCAATCTTCTAATGATTCAACTGAACCATTAGGAGATATTGAGTTGTGTTAAGGGTCTGTCGTTGAATACCGTATTTGATGACAGACCCTTTGTTAACAGACCCTTCATTCTTGACTAAAATAT
>JAHJAP010000100.1 GCA_018813805.1 Patescibacteria group bacterium | reverse complement strand
TAATTTAAAGAGTTTTAAAAAAGAATTTTATTGAATAATTTGGCTAATATTAAATAATTATTAAAATTTAGTCTTGACATTATATTAAGGTTGTGCTAACCTATAAGATTGGTTTTTATATTAACAAAAAGGCTATTTTAAACGGGTTAGGCACGACAAGCATGGGGATTTTACTGATAAGATAAGTTTGGTAATTTACTGGATTTTTCCTATCGTAAATTTTCTTGCCTGCCCGTTTAAGACAGTCTTTTTTTATTTTATTATTAAAGATGTGGATAAGTTTTTTATTTTTGGAAAATTTTTTATTGTTGTACAGTTGAAGTGGCAGCAATATTTTCTTTATTTAATTTTACTACACCAAGTAAACAAACTTCTTGCCAAGGTATATAGTGAGAATAAAATTTTTTATTTTCAACTTTTCCATCAGGATGGATTACGTGATAATCAAAAACAGCATCAGCGCCATTGTGCGCGTGTTCAATGCATTTTTTTTGTCCAACTGGTAAATCCATAGTTTCAATAATTTTTGTTGGTTCTGGTTTTGTAATATTATAAATAATTGGTTGAGTTCTAGTTGCGATTCGTCCATCATCAGTGCCCCAAAAATCAAAAAATAATTTTTTATTCTCAATGCGCGATTGAATTAAAATATAATAACCCGTGTCATTAATAAATTTTAAATCAGGCCATGGATCATAAATAGTGGCATCAGTACCAGCAGGTTCATAATAAGAAACGCGATAAGAATGATTATATCGCATAGTAATTGGCAAGCCACTATCCATGGCAGCGCGAAATATAGTTGTTCCTATTTGACACAAACCACCGCCATATTCAGGAGTGGTTTTATTTTTTTTAATAACTAATTCTGGCAAATAACCCATTGATTTATCAATTTTTCCTAAGGCCTTGTTTAAAGAAAATTCTTCATCAGGTTTTATTAATAAACCATTAACAGCATTAGCGCCTGTTTTAATATTATGACAACGATTAGTCGGAGAACCAGCAAAACTGGATTGACCTGTGCCAATAATTTTTTTAATGCCAAAATCATTAATATTGGTTGTATTAATAATGCTTTTTTGTATTTCAACTATTAATTCAATTTCAGTCTTTTGATTATTAATACTTTGTTCAATGTTATTATAAGTAGCGATTATATTAAGATTTTTTCCATCTTGATCGTCTTGAAATTCAACTACTTTATTGTCTTGCAGTTGAAATTTCGCGTTAAGCGGTTCTTGATTAATTTTAATAGCAATTTTTTTAATTAAAAAGTTTTCTATTTTATTTTGATTTAAACCAATAGTGACTTTGTCAGAATCTGTTTTATCAGTATTAATTTTTAAAATTAACCAATCAGCTAATTGGTTTTTATCAATTATCCAGATTTGTTTGTCGTATTTAAGCGTTAAAGGAGCTAAATTTAAAATAAGATTAACTTTAGCTTCTATATTTAAACAATCTTCAGCATAAATTTGTGGATATTGAGTTTTAGTTAATAATTTTATTGGTTGAGTTTTAAGTTGGCTTAATTTATTAATTAGTTCATTAATACCTTTTTTATAATCAATAATTTTGCCTAATTTTTCTTTGTTAATTTGGAGTTGGAGATTATTTGATAAATTATTTTGAATAAATGTGATAGTTGCATCTTGCGCTGATTGATTGAAATTTGAAAAATTTTCTTGAAGAATTTTTTCTATTTCTGGTTGATTAAAATCAATAGCCATGGTGATTTTTTTTTGAAATAGCCAAGAATAAATTTTGTTTTCTAAATTAATAAAAAAATTGTCATCTCGACCAAAATTAGTGGCTTTATTTATTGCTTGATTAATATTGAAATTAATTATTTTATAATTTATGCCTGTTTCAACAGAAGAGATTGTTGGTAAAATATTTGTTTTATGATTTTGATATATAAAATCTATGCCATTTTGATTAATTTTATCAATTTGTTGATTAATTAATTGCTTGGCTTGTTTAGCAGTTTGTCCGCTTAAATCATAATCACCAATCCAAACACCTTGATAAATTTTATTTTGATATTTTTTTTCAAATAACAAAAACGCAATAATAAAACAAAGAATTAAAATAAAAAAAATGATTGTTATTTTAAACAACCATTTCCAAAAATAATTCACTTGATATTTAGGTTCAGTAAACATTTTATTATGAATTAGTATTCAAAATTTCATTAAGAATGTCTTTTGCTAGTTTTTTATTTTTTATTTCCATTATTTTTTCTTCTTCAACTTCAAAAACCAATATCATGCCTTCATGCGTTTTATCTGGCAATTTGTTTTTGGGCCAAATAATTGAATAACCATCAGTTGTTTTTAAAACAGCTTTATCATTTTCAATGCGATCAATTGTTATTTTTATAATCATTGTTATTTTTCTTGGACTTTAATAAAAATTTGTTTAGCGCTTTTTGCTTTAGGTAAAATAACAGTTAATACGCCATTTTCCAATGAAGCTTCAATTTTGTCAGCCTCAATTTCAACAGGTAAAATTATAGAGCGAGAAAAAGATCCCCAATAGCATTCTCTATATAAAAAATTTGCGTCATCAACTTCATGGCTGGCCTCGCGTTTACCCCTAATAGTTAACATGTCATTATTAATTGAAATATCAATGTTGTCGGGTTTTACTCCAGCAATAGTTGATGTAATTACTAATTTATCTGGAGTTTGAAAAACATCAATAGACAACTGTCCTTCTTCGTAGTCATCACTATCAAGCCATTTTTCTTCAGTATTGTTTTCATCGCTGTTATTAATTGTTTTTTCATCTGAAAAAAAATTGTTGTTTTCAGCATCAATTTTTTTGTCATTAGATAAGCCAACTAAGGTTTTAAAAATGTTAGCCATATTATTAATAATAAATAAAATTAATT
>JAHJAP010000014.1 GCA_018813805.1 Patescibacteria group bacterium | reverse complement strand
TGCGTGGTGGCGAGGCAAGGGCGGAACGGAACAGCAGAAGCGGAGGAACACGCTCCCAGCGTGTTCTGGAGCGGATGCTGAGCCGTGACGGAATTCGTCGTGGAGCGTACGATTACATTTCACATTACCGCGAGCGTGGTGCGTGTGAAGTCATTACCTCACTTTGTTTTGAAAATAGGTTCGAGCTTGGTACAATAAATACACTAGTAAGAATTTTGTAAGCGATTTCGGTTCGTCTCAGAAAAAAAATGTATAACTCACGATCTGGCGGTCGTTTTTTGTTAGTTAGGCTGGATTAATTGGCGACACGCCCTTGATATAAATTTTTAAATAAATTATACTTTAAATATAAGGGGTCTGTTGCCAAATACGGTATTCGGCGACAGACCTTTGAGTATAAAATAATTTTAAAAAATAATAAAATTTAATTTAAAAACCATGAATAATCAACCAATAAAAGAAACTGGCTGTTGCGAGCTATTTAATTCTGAATTATGGCAGAATAAAGAAATTGTGTGGAAAGATAAAATTTTTGTAAAAGATCATATTATTAGTTTTTTTCACATTCCTCTTAATTTTGGGAAAAAAGTAATTGAGAATATGGAGTTAATTAAAAAAGCAAATGCTAAAGTATCAAATCAATTAATGCTAACAGATGAAAAATCTCTTTGGGGAGCCGATATTTATATTGATGTTTTAAAAGAAGTTCCAGGCGCAGTTATGACAACTTTGTCTGGCACGTTTTTAACAAAAGTTTTTGAAGGATCATACCATAACATTGGTAAATGGGTGCAAGAAATGACAGAATATGTTGAAAAAAAGGATAAAAAGCTAAAAAAAATGTACTTTTTTTATACTACTTGCTCAAAATGCGCTAAAATATATGGCAAAAATTATGTTGTGTTTTTTGCGCAAATAAATTAAATTAAATTAAATTTATGCAAATTTTTCAAAAACAAATTAATAAAAAAATAGAAATAATTATTATTTTAATTACTTTTTTAATAGCTTTTTTGTTTATTATTTTTAGCATTAAAAATTTAAAAGATAGTTTTTCAAATTTGGAATTAAAGCCTTTTCATAAAAATTTTTTTTCAACAACAAAACAAATTAAAAAGTTTTCTTCAGAAGAAGATTTTAAAGCCTATTTACAAGCTTCAAGAAGCGAAGAAACATATAATAATTTTAGCAACAGGGGTGGCTTAGTAATGCCGGCTAGAATGGAAACAGAAAAAACAATGTCATCTCCTAGTATGATGCAAGAAGGCTCAACAGCAGCAATACCAAAACGAGTTTCTAAAACAAATGTTCAGGTTTTAGAAATTGACGAGCCAGATATTGTTAAAACAAATGGTAGAGAGATTTATTTTTCTCCGGAAAGTAGTTGGGGCGTAGTGCCATTTTTTAATAATAGAGACGAATTAGCACGGTCAATGCCAAAAATTCAATTAACAAAAGTTATTAATGCTTTTCCACCAGCTAATTTATCTTTTATTGCTAGTGATAGTATTATTGAAGGAGGAACTTTGCTTTTAAATAAAAACATGTTGGTTGTTTTTTCTAATCAAATGATTTTTGGTTATGATATTTTAAATCCAAAATCACCAGAAAAAAAATGGGAAATAAAACAAGAAGACAATGTTTCTATTGTTGACAGCCGACTTTATAAAGATAAAATATATTTAGTTACTAAAACACAGATTGATAAATCACGACCTTGTGCAATTAAGTTATTAACCGCAGAAAAAATGCCTTTGGAAATTAAGTGTTTGGATATTTATCATCCAGTTTTGCCAGTTCCTGTTGACACAACTTTTGTTGCCATGGCCATAGATCCTAATTCGGGAAAAATAGAAAAAAATGTCTCTTTTGTTGGTTCTGCAGATGATTCTATTATTTATATGTCAGAAAATGGAATTTATATTACCTATTCTTATAATGAAAGTGAAATTCAATTTTTTTCTGCCTTTTTAAAAGAAAATCAAGACATATTTCCAGGCTGGTTAATTGAAAAATTGAAAAAATTAGAAAATTATGACATTGGCCAACAATCTAAAATTGTAGAATTTCAATCTCTTCTTGAAAAATATCAAAAATCTTTAAATAATGACGAGAGAATGAAAATAGAAAATGAACTTTCAAATAGAATGGTAAATTATTACAAAAATCATCAAAGAGAGTTAGAAAAAACAGGAATAGTCAAAATAGATTTGGAAAAATTTGATATTAACGCTATCGGCAATGTTCCTGGGCATCCCTTAAATCAATTTGCTCTAGATGAATATAAAAATAATTTAAGAATAGCAGTAACGATTGGCGAAAGAAACAGGCAATCTGGATTTATTCCTGGTGGCGGTGGGCAAGAAACTGTTAATGATGTTTATGTTTTAAGCGAAGATTTAAAAATAATAGGTGCAGTTAAAGATTTAGGCATAACAGAAAGAATTTATTCAGCCAGATTTATAGAAGACAGGGGTTATTTGGTTACTTTTAGACAAACAGATCCTTTTTATGTTTTAGATTTATCTAGTCCTGAAAAACCAGAATTAAAAGGTGAATTAAAAATTCCAGGTTATTCTTCTTATTTGCATCCAATTTCTAGTGATATAATTTTAGGTATTGGCAAAGAAAATCAACAAGTAAAGCTTTCTCTTTTTGATGTGGCTTTACCAGAAAATCCAAAAGAAATTGATAAATATATTTTAGATGAATATTGGTCTGAGGCATTAGATAATCATCGTGCTTTTTTATTAGACAAAAAATACAATATTTTCTTTTTGCCCGGCAGTAAAGGTGGTTATATTTTTTCTTATGAAAATAATAAATTTAAGTTAGTAAAGGCCATAAGTCAGGCTTTAGTCAAAAGAGCGCTTTTTATTAATGATTATTTGTATATTATTGGTGATGACAAAATTATTGTTTTAAATGAAATAGACTGGGAAAAGGTTAATGAATTAGATCTCTAAAATATATTATGAGATGGCTACAAAAGTTATTTTGTAGCCATCTCTACTTGCTTTTTTGTTTGTAGAATAATAGATCTTTATATTGAGTCTGTCGTTGAATACCATATTCGGCGACAGACTCAATATAATTTTATTTGGGCTATTAGCTCAGTTGGCTAGAGCGCTTCCATGGCATGGAAGAGGTCAAGGGTTCAAGTCCCTTATGGTCCACCAATACAGAACTTAACGGTTTTTCAGAGACCGAATTGTGGGCGGCGCAAAGCGCCGCCCACTGATTTCCCCCCATTTTTCCAAACGAATTTGGAGCGTCGCCTTCGGCGACGCGCACTTTTCTTTCGGCGAGGAGGAGGTGCGAGCCAAAGATTTCTTTGGCAACAACCTTTTTCTCACAAAGGTTGTTATCAGAAGCAATTTTGTCCAATGATTGAGCGTCTTTTATCCAACTTTGGAAAGGTGCGAGCCAATCATTCTGCTTGTGTGAAAAAGTAGAGATTTCTTCTTCGAGCGACTTCTTGGAAAGTAGCAGTTTTGATTTTTCAGAACGATAATCTTGCTCATCAATTACTTGGTCTAAATATCCCGTAAGAAGTCGCTCTAACTTTTTCGACAAAGAAAAAATCTCTACTTTTTTCTCTTCCACACAAGCAGTCAAAGACTGGGCGGAGTTTTTGTGGTCATCTAGAGCCATGCGGTTTAATTCCTCCGCCCAGTCTTTGGGCAAAGAAACTTTTTTGATTAGAGATGATAACTGCTCATCTAGTTTTTCAGAACGAAGCGACAGCTCGGCACATTTAGTGGTTTTAGATTTCTTGGTGCAACGATAGTAGACATAATGGTGAACATTACCATTTTTCTGTCGCTTCGTTTTATTTTCAGCAGTTATCATCATTCCGCAAGAAGCACAGGAAATGAGTCCGCAAAATGGTTGGGGCTCGTTTTGTGGTTTTCTTTCGGGTTGTCCACGTTTCCGCAACATTTCCTGTGCTTCATCAAAAAGTTTCTTTGAAATGATTGGCTCGTGTTTTCCTTCGTGGATTTCACCGCCATATTTGAATAATCCGATATAGAAAGGGTTTGAGAGAATAAAAGACGCTTTTGTTTTTGAGATTCTCTTTCCAGTTCTGGTTGTAACGCCGGACTTCGCCAAAAAATTTGCAATATCCTCTAATCTTTGATTGCCTTTCACATATCGTTCAAAAGCCAAGCGCACAATTTTAGATTTTCGTTTTTCCACCACGATTGTTTTTGTTCTTGAGTCGTTGAGATACCCTACTGGCGCTTGGCTTGGAAATATTCCCATACGTACTTTTTGGCGAAGTCCGCGTTTCGTATTTTCGGAAAGAGAATCTACATAGTATTTGCTTTGGCCAAATGCCATGTTTAACATAAATTTACCTTGTGAAGTATTGTCGCATCAAAAAGTTGGAAATTTGAGGCTCGCAAGTTTTCCTGTGTCGAGGAGATAAATAATCCTGCCTCCATCCACTGAATTGCGGGCGAGGCGATCGGGATTCCATGCGAGAATATTTCCGCCGTCTTTTTCAATCTCGTTTAACATTTTGTTGAAAAGCGGACGACCTGGGATTTTGGCAGATTGTTTTTCCACCACTTCGGCGGAAATTAAAATATTTTCCCGAACGGCGTATTCCCGCAATTCGGTGAGTTGCGCGTCAATACTTAACACCTGCTTATCCTCGACATCAGTGGATTTGCGAGCATACAAAAAGAATTTTTGCGAAGATATATTGTTCATATAAATTTTGAAAACTTAAATGGCCGCCCTAGTTGTACTCAACTCGATTGCTCAAATTGACTAAGACGGCCATTAAAATAAGCAATCGGTCAGTTGAGTACATTTCTAGTATAGCAAAAATTCTTTTTGTATCAAAGCAAATACTATGAGTCAAAATTGCTTCTGATTTCGCACCTCCTCCTCGCCGAAAGAAAAGTGCGCGTCGCCGAAGGCGACGCTCCAAATTCGTTTGGAAAAATGGGGGGGGGGGAATCAGTGGGCGGCGCTTTGCGCCGCCCACAATTCGGTCTCTGAAAAACCGTTAAGTTCTGTATTGGTGTCTCTATTTTACCAAGCTCGCACCTATTTTCAAAATCACTGACCTGACGAACGCCTCCGCGCCCCGCCGAAGGCGGGGCTACGCCTCAATAAAATTTTCTTCTATATTTTTCGGATTTCGCGCCCCCCAAAAAAAAT